>NZ_JBAKFX010000082.1:0-11587 GCF_037577855.1 Dethiothermospora halolimnae
TCATATTATATAACGGAAATGGGAAGGTTATTTTTAACCTTCCTTTTTTTCTTTTTTGCATAAAAAAATAATATAATGGATATCCATTATACTATTTTTTATTAACTGTCTATTTCCCGACAGCCCCCTATATGTAACACTTTGATTTCTATTTTTTTAAGTAACTATTGCCTTCATTTACAATGTACTTCATACCTTATAGAATCTGTTTGTATCGATAATATTTTTATATATTTTACTGGAAAAAAACGACTGTAGCTTCTATCATCTCCAGCTGAATATTCCACATTAATTTTTTCCGTTATACCTAAATAATTTTCAAATCTTATTTTATCACCTTTTTTAACTTTTACTTCCATATTACTACTGTAAAAGTTTCCTTTATTTTTTCCTAAGTATCCTTCAACAAAGATAAAGTTCAACCTCCAGTTTTCATCCTGGTCTAACTTTGAAGCTCCTCCAAATATTATTTTAGATAAACTACTTTTGTTATTAGAACATAATATATTATTGCCTAGATATCCTGTTTTACACCACATATATTGGTTTACTTCCATAAAACTCCCCCTTTAAGCTTGTTCTAAAATTATGTTTATTCTATTATATTGTTATCATCATAGTATTATTCCTAAATTATATTTACTAAGGGGCTTTATCACTATTCATCTGTTTAAAGTAATAAAGACCTGTACGTATGCAGGTCTAAAAATTTTCTATGCCATTTCTTCATATTTTCTAATATATCCATCGGCTAACTCTATAAGTTCTTCTCTATAATCAATTGATGATTCATCTTCAACGGCATATACCTTCATGCCTGCCCTCTTGGCAGCTAATACTCCAGCATAAGTATCTTCAAATACCAAACATTTTTCAGGAGCCACTTCTAAATCTTCAGCTACTTTTAGAAAAACATCGGGATTGGGTTTTCCTTTATTAACTTCACAGGAGGTCCTTATGGAACTAAAATATTCTAACAAGCCAAATTTTTTTAATATATCTATAGTTCTATCTTTAGAATTGCTAGTTCCAATACCTAGCTTTATGTTACTGGACTTTAAATTATCTATTATTTCTCTAACATTTTCCTTAAGAGTTACCTTCTCTTTATAATAATTTAAAACCATAATATCCCACTCTGCCTTTATAGCCTCAATGGATTCTTTTAACTTAAACCTATCTTTAAAGTATTTAGCTGTCTCAGTAAAACTCATTCCCTCTATTTCCCGCTGCAAATCTTCTGGCAATGCTAAACCTCTTTTTTCTAAAAATTGAATATCAATTTCCTTCCATATCCACATGGAATCTATTAATGTTCCATCTAAATCAAATATAACAGCTTCAATGTTATCTAACACAAAACTTCCCCCTTAATAGCTAAAAGGGACAAGCTCTTGTCCCTTTTAGAATTTCAAATTACAAATTATAATTTTTCTACTTTATCAAATTCATAACCATTTCTTTCTACCGTTACTTTTTTCATAACCTGTGGCTCTAATGGTTTATCCATTCCATCTCTATTTACCTTTACTATTCTCTGAGCTTCTTCCATCCCTTCTAAAACTTTACCAAAGGAAGCATATTTTCCATCTAAATGGGGCGTATTAGCCACTGTTATAAAAAATTGAGATCCAGCTGAATCCGGTACCATGGTTCTTGCCATGGAAATAACTCCTTTTTCATGTTTTAAGTTGTTTGTATGACCATTTTCACTAAACTCTCCTTTTATAGAGTATCCAGGTCCACCGGAACCAGTTCCATCAGGACATCCTCCCTGTATCATAAACCCTGGTATTACTCTATGAAAAGTAAGTCCATTATAATAGTCATCTTCTATCAAGGATATAAAGTTATTTACTGTGTTTGGTGCTATATGGGGCATTAGTTCTACCTTGATTTCGTTTCCATTTTCCATTTCAATAGTTACTATAGGATTCTTAGTCATTTAAATCTTCCTTTCTTTTTTTAATTATAGCCTTATACTAATTTAAGCTATAACATAATCATTTATGTATATAGTTATTTTATCAGAAATTAAGTATAGTTTCTATTTTATTTAATAAAAATATTATGAAACCTTTAAATGAATATATTTAGCAATTGTACATACTTTTTAAATTTTCTCCATAACATTCAATCGAAAACCCCCTGTACTCTGATCCTTGCACTCTGCACAGAACAAAGAGGAATCGAAGATACCTTTGTTCCTTAATAATTGCCTGGGTAATAGTCAAATAGCGACATTTCCATATTTTTTTGTTAGAAAATATTACATCTTGTTATTTGGTATACTTTATTGTATGTAACTAATACTAAACTTATGTTAACTCACTATATAATATATGGTTTATCAGGTCTTCTATTGGAAACTTTTTGGACTGGTTTCGGTTCTTTATTTTCAGGAGATATATCATTAACAAGTCGAACTTACCTATGGATGTTTTTCATATATGGTTTGGGAGTTTTCTTTGAGCCAATACATGATAGAATAAGGAGGGAAAACTTTTTTATAAGGGGTTTAATTTGGGTCTCTTTAATTTACTTAATAGAGTTTTCAACAGGTTTCTTTTTAGATAAAGTTGTTGGGGCATGTCCATGGAATTACCTTACAAAAACAAAATTCACTTTGTTTGGGTATATAAGGTTTGATTATTTTCCTGCTTGGTTTATAGCTGGATTGCTATTTGAAAAATATCATGATTTTTTAGATAAGAAAGTGTTTAATAAAGATAAGAAAAATGAAAGTATGGAATAAATTTAAATTTAATATTTAAAATAAGTTGGGGGATTATAAATCCCTCAACAACTAAACTTTAGATCACTTCATCGGCCATAGCCTTAAAGAAGTGAATATATAAACCTATTATATCCAAAAGGCATCCTTTATATGGTTAATTTTATTTTGTTCTTTTAAGAAAACTTCCATTATATCAAAACTAAATTGAGTATTTATTAAATTATTTATTTTTATATAGTATAATGCTGTTTTTCCTATTTTTCGCTGTTTATTTTTATCAACAAATTCATAAGGATTCCCATATTTTATACTACTTCTAGTTTTAACTTCTATAAATGCAACTATATAATCTTTTCTAGCTATTATATCTATTTCTCCAAAACGACTTGAAAAATTTCTATCAATTATTTTATAACCATTTTTTTCTAAGTATTCTATAGCTATATCTTCTCCGATATTTCCTTTTACTCTTTTATTAGTAAACATATTCTTCACTCTTTTCCTTATCTAATTGATATACAAAGGTCATTATCTCTGCTACAACTGTATAGAGTTCTTCTGGGATTTCTTGTCCTACCTCTAATGTTATCAATTCATCTGCTAACTCATGGTTTTCCCATATCTCTACTCCTTCTTCTTTTCCCTTATCCACTATTTTTTCTGCCGTTAGACCTAAGCCTTTTGCTATTACCTTTGGAGCAATGTCATCCTTATCATATTTTAATGCCGCCGCTATTTTCCTTTTCTTTTTTTTAGACATTTAATCACACCTTTATATCTACTATATAATTATCAAACCTATCCTCTTCTATCATGTCAATGGGATCTCTATCCCCTTTCAATATATAATTAGTATAGACATTATTGTAATTATGGGCATAAAGCATTTTTTCTATTTTTTCACTGTTTTTTTTAAAATAATCTATAATTTTATCGTTTTCTAGATTAAATGTTAGTTTTATATCCTTGTTTACAGTTTCTAATATTATATCTACCTTTTTTAGAGTTTCTGTATTTAATGACATATATACTTTAAAGTTATCTATTTTTTTACTATTCTTCTTTTTATTTAATACATATATTTTATTAAAAACCTCTTTTATATCGGTTTTAAAAGGTATATAAACAAAGGTACTATTATTATTTAGTTCATTTAAAAATTGTAATTTATTATTTATATTATCAATGTCTACGTTGACTTTATTAGACTTGTCACTATTACTTTCTAATATAGTTTTAATATTTTTTGTTAGGTCCCTTAATTCTTTTATTTCATTTTTTATACTTTCCTTATCCATGTTACTTGATAAATTTTTTATATTAACTTTAAATTTATCTCTTAATTCTTTAGGTATATCTTTATCATTCTCTAGATTAGATATCATTTTTTTTATATCATCTTCAATAAAGTCCTTTCCTTCTACTATATCTGTTAGAAACTTTAATTTTTCCATAGATATTTCTATATCATTTTTCATCATAAATCCTATTCTTTTTAATACTTGGGAAGTTACCTTATTATTGGGTAGTATTGTCTTTAAAGTATCATCTAAGTTACTATCCAAATTAGATATCTTTTTATCCGTAATTAAGTCTTGTAGTTTACTTATCTTAGATTCTATTATATTATCCTTAGTATCTATATGTAATACATTATTACCTTCTTTAAAATTATTAATACCTTCATTTATATTGTCATGTCCACCTTCTAAAGAAAGAATATTTTTATTTAAACTTCTTCCCCCTATATCAATAAGTTCACTTCCTGTTAAAGGT
This sequence comes from Dethiothermospora halolimnae, assembly GCF_037577855.1. Lineage (NCBI taxonomy): Bacteria > Bacillati > Bacillota > Tissierellia > Tissierellales > Thermohalobacteraceae > Dethiothermospora > Dethiothermospora halolimnae. The sequence goes on from NZ_JBAKFX010000082.1 coordinate 4,514, forward strand.
CTATATTGAACTTTATTGTTATCCACTGATAAACTAATTATATCCTTTATATCAGATGTAAATACTTCATTAGATAAAGGGTTAATCTTTACTTGCCTATTACCATTTATATTGGCTAAATTTTCAAGTTTATTTGCTATATTTATTGTGTTTTTTATTGTAGTACTATTGATGGGCAACTTAAATTTTAATAGTGACTTTATTATATCACCGTTTTTCTTATTTAAAGGTATGTTATTATTCTTTAAAACATTTCTTATAAAATCATCTTCACTAATATTTTTTATATTTTCATTATTTCCACTATCTAACATGGGACTTATAATTAACTTATTATCAACAGACTTTACTAAAAAATTTAAAATATCTCCTTTAAAGTCGTTTAATGAGATATCCGTTTTACCATTAATATATTCTCCATTAGTCAACTTAATAGTTATATTATTTTTTAATATTTCAACTAATTTACCCCTAAGTATATCTCCTTTTTCTATATTTAATTTTTTACTTAATTTATTTATATTGATATTTTGTCCATAAAGGGAATTGATTTCCATATTAATCCTCCATTTAAAATACTATTATTATTATTATCGAATAAGTCGTTAATTTTGTTTAATATATAAAATGCCAAATACTAAATAATAAATATCTAGATAAATAAAGGCTATCCTATCTATGATATCTAATATTTAATATTTGGCATTTATTATAAATCTTCTGGAGTTTCTATTGTAATTCTACCTATTATTCCCCTTCTAAATTCATCCAATAGGATATGGGCTACTCTTGTATAGTCAACCTCTTTCCCCTTCATAATAGCCCCTCTTTTAACGGCTATTTCTTCTAGCACTCCCAATGGCTCTGCTTCCCCTACTTCTATGTTATATCTATTTTCTAAGTCTTTAGATGCATTCTTTATTAGCCTTTCAACTAGCCTTAATGCTAAAGTTTCTATATCCATTATTTCATCTTTAATAGCCCCTGTAAAGGCCAGGTTCAAACCAGTCTTTTGATCTTCGAATTTAGGCCAGAGTATCCCCGGTGTATCTAATAACTCTAAATTCCCCTTTAGTTTAATCCATTGGTTTCCCTTTGTTACTCCCGGTCTATTTCCTGTCTTGGCACTTTTCCGTCCTGCTAAAGAGTTTATTAGGGTTGATTTACCTACATTGGGTATCCCTACTATCATGGCCCTAATAGGTCTATTTTTAATTCCCTTACTCTTTAATTTTTCTATTTTTTCTTTCATCGACTCCTTTATGGTATTAATAAGTTTTTTTATATCTTTTTTATTAGTGGCATCTATTAGTATAGTTTTTATACCTTTTTTATCAAAATATTCTACCCATATATTATTAAGATTTTCATCGCTTAGGTCCCTCTTATTTAATATTATAATTCTATTTTTATCCCCAACAATATTATCTATTTCAGGATTTCTACTGCTCATTGGGATTCTAGCATCTAATAACTCTATGACTACATCTACAAGCTTAAGATTTTTTTGTAGAGCTTCTTTAGTTTTTTTCATATGTCCTGGATACCAGTTTATATTCATATAACCACCTACTTTATTTTTTTCATCAATAGAACAAAGGCCACTTTGTCGCTTCTTTGTTCTGTGGGAAGTGCAAGAAACATAACTCTTATATTATTTTATTATAACCAGTTAATTTTTTTATAAAAAATTAATTTTTCTAAGTAATTAAACATACATAAAAACTTTATAATAAAATATGGGACTGATATCAGTCCCATATTTTATATCAATATTAGTAATTTCTTTTTTGTTTAACCTTAGCAGCCTTACCTACTCTATCTCTTAGATAGTTAAGCTTAGCTCTTCTTACTTTACCTCTTCTAGTAACTACTAATTTTTCGATTTTTGGTGAATGTAATGGGAAAGTTCTCTCAACTCCAACTCCGTAAGAAATTCTTCTTACAGTGAAAGTAGCTCTTGAACTACCACCTTGCTTTTTAAGTACAGTACCTTCGAAAACCTGAATTCTCTCTCTGTCACCCTCTTTGATTCTGTAGTGAACCTGTACTGTATCACCTGCACCAAACTCTGGTAAATCGCTTTTTATTTGTTCTTGTTCTATTAGTTTGATTATATCCATGTTTTTAACCTCCCCTCTTCATAGACGTTCTTGCCAACTAAACAGAGGACCGCCCGTTTTGCCATAGTAATTATACCATATAGAGACAAACATTACAACTATTTTTCCTTTGATAATTCATCTTTTATCTTATTAAGGATAATTTTATCTTCCTTTGTTAATTTATAACTCTCTAATAAATCGGGTCTAGTTATATATGTATTCTTTAGTGCTTGATAGTGTCTCCACTGATCTATTTTTTTATGATTTCCCGATAGTAAAATATCGGGTACTGATAATCCATTATATTCCCTTGGTCTAGTATATTGGGGATATTCCAATATACCACCATAATGGGACTCTTCCATATATGATTCTTCCTTAGGCAAAACTCCCGGTACAAGTCTACCAATGGAATCAACCAAAACCATAGAAGCTATTTCTCCTCCTGTTAATACATAGTCTCCAATGGATATCATATCATCCACATAGTTTTCTATAATCCTATTGTCTATCCCTTCATAATGTCCACATATTAAGACCAGATGATCCTCTTGAGCTAGTTCCTTAGCCATAGAGTGATTAAAAACCTTTCCCTTTGGTGTTAAGTAGACCACCCTAGCATCTTCTCCCTTTACACTTTCTAAGGCTCTATCTATAGGTCCTGGCTTCATAACCATCCCTGGCCCTCCCCCAAAGGGATAATCATCTACCCTATTATGTTTATCCTGAGAAAAATCCCGTATGTTTACATAGTTCACAGATAAAATATTATTATCCATGGCCCTTCCAATTATACTATGCTCAAGGGCACTAAACATCTCTGGGAACAATGTTAATATATCTATTTTCATTCTATCATTCCTTCAATAGGCTGGATTATCATCTTTCCAGCTTCTATATCAACTTTTTTTATAAATTCTTTTGCCGCTGGAATTAGATATTCTTTATTTCCATTTTTCACTACATATACATCATTTGCTCCAGGTTTTAACACATCTTTTATAACCCCTATTTTATTTTTTTCATTATCATATACCTCTAATCCTATCATATCATATATAAAATATTCGTCTTCAGATAACTCCACTTTCTGTGTCTCATCTATTAATAGATATTTTTCTTTAAATTTTAAAACATCATTTATATTATTATAACCCTTTAACTTTAGTATTGGAAAATTCTTCTTAAACCATACTTTTTCTATAAACATCTTCTCTTCTATTCCTTCAATATAAATATACTCTAATTTTTTAAATCTATTTTTATCTTCAGTTAATGGCATTATTTTAACATCACCTTTTATACCGTGGGTATTTATTATTTTACCAACCTGAATATGTTTTGTCATTATTTTACACCACCATATATATTTCTTTTATTATTTATTATATCCAATAGAGAAAAATAATAATTTAACCCCTACAATATTGTAGGGGTTAAATTATTATTTTATTGAATAATTTCAACGTTTACTCGTTTATTATCCTTTATAGCTGCGGCCTTAACAACAGTTCTTATTGCCTTAGCTATTCTTCCTTGTTTTCCTATAACTTTTCCCATATCTTCTGGGGCTACCTTTAACTCAATAATAACAGATTGTGTTCCTTCTACCTCGTTAACAGCAACCGCATCTGGGTTGTCTACAAGGGATTTAGCAATTATCTCCACTAATTCACCCATCTCATCACCCCCTGACAGGAATTAATTATTTTGAAGTTTCAAACTTCTCATATATACCATTATTTCTAAATAAACCATCAACAGTTTGTGTTGGCTTTGCACCATTCTTTAACCACTTAACTGCTTTCTCGTCATCTATCTTTATTTCTTTAGTTTCAGTTATAGGATTATAGTACCCTATTTCCTCAATAAATCTACCATCTCTTGGTGAACGAGAATCAGCAACTACTATTCTATAGAAAGGTTTCTTCTTAGCACCCATTCTTTTTAGTCTTATTTTTACAGCCATGTTTTTCACCTCCTTTAAATGAATATCTAGCCGAAGAAAGGCATTTTGAATTTACCCTTTTTCTTCATGCTTTTCTCCATACTAGAAAATCTCTTTATCATCTTTCTAGTTTCCTTAAACTGTTTTAATAACTTGTTAACATCTTGAATAGTGGTTCCACTACCCTTAGCTATTCTTTTTCTTCTACTACCATCTATTACAGAAGGATTTTGCCTTTCTTCCTTTGTCATAGATTGTATTATAGCTTCTATTTTTACAAGTTCTTTATCATCTACATTTAACTTTTTCATTTGCTTTGAATTTACCCCAGGAATCATTTCTAATATTTGATCCAATGGTCCAAGGTTTTTCATTTGCTCCAATTGATCTAGAAAATCATCAAAAGTAAATGTTTGATTTCTTAACTTCTTCTCAAGATCCATAGCCTTTTTAGCATCTAAATTGGCTTCGGCCTTTTCTATTAAACTTAATACATCACCCATACCTAGTATTCTTGATGACATCCTATCTGGGTGGAATGTTTCTATTTGATCCAATTTTTCTCCCATACCAACAAATTTGATTGGCTTTTCAACAACAGATCTTATTGAAAGGGCAGCACCACCTCTGGCATCACCATCTAATTTGGTTAATATAACACCACTTATCTCTAAGGTTTCATTAAAGGACTGGGCAACATTAACTGCATCTTGTCCTGTCATAGCATCAACAACTAATAGTATCTCATTGGGATCTACCTCTGATTTAATATTTTGTAGTTCTTCCATCAGTTGTTCATCTATATGAAGTCTACCTGCCGTATCCACTATCACAACATCGTTACCATGCTTTTTAGCATGTTCAACCGATGCTTTGGCTATATCAACGGGATTCTGTTTAACTCCCATAGAGAACACCGGAACTTCAACTTGCTCTCCTACTCTTTGAAGCTGTTTAACTGCAGCAGGTCTATAAACATCACAGGCTACTAATAAGGGTCTTTTTCCCTTACCTTTCAAAAGCTTACCTAGTTTCGCAGTATGGGTAGTCTTACCTGCCCCTTGAAGTCCACACATCATTATAACTGTTGGGGGAGTAGATGCAAATTCTATTTTCGATTCCGTCTCTCCCATCAATTTAGTAAGTTCTTCATTTACTATTTTAATAACATGCTGTCCCGGTGTAAGACTTTCCATTACCTCTTTACCTACAGCTCTTTCCCTAACATTTTTTACAAACTTTTTAACAACCTTAAAGTTAACATCGGCTTCAAGTAGTGCCAACTTAACTTCCCTCATGGCTGCCTTTACATCTTTTTCCGATAGCTTTCCTTTTCCTTTTAATTTACCTAAAGTACCTTGAAGTTTCTCAGCTAATCCTTCAAATATCATTATTTAACCTCCTGGTTACTTTCTAATATCTCAGTAGCTAACTTTTCTATATATAATATATTATCACAAATAGTGTCTTTTCTAAAACCATCTATATCTTTATTAATCTCATTGGCACAGTCTAATATTTTTTTTATCTTTTTATTATTGCTATTAAACTTATTTACTAAACCTAACTTTTCTTCATAGGTATTCAGTCTCTTTTCTCCCCGCTTTATTAAATCATGAACCCCCTGCCTGCTAATATCTAATTGTTCTCCTATTTCACTTAAGGATAAGTCATGAACATAATAAAGCTCTATTGCTTCATATTGTTTACTACTTAATAGTTTTCCATAAAAGTCAAATAACAATCCTATTTGTATTACTTTTTCAAACATAAATAATCACCAAATCAGTGTAAAGTTTTTTTCTTGACAGATGTATTCTATAATATAAATAGGAATTTGTCAACACTATTCTTCAAAAATAGCATTTACAAAATCATTTGGATCAAAATCCTGTAAATCATCTATTTGTTCTCCTACTCCAACCAGTTTAACTGGAACGTTTAGTTCTGCTTGAACACCTAGCACAACTCCGCCCTTTGCTGTACCATCAAGTTTTGTTAATACTATACCGGAAACATTACAAGCTTCTTTAAATACCTTTGCCTGTGATATAGCATTTTGTCCAGTTGTTGCATCCACAACCAGTAATACCTCTTTAGTTGCTTCAGAATATTCCCTATCAACTATTCTGAATATTTTATTTAACTCATTCATAAGATTTTTCTTATTATGAAGTCTACCAGCGGTATCACATATTAATACATCGGATTTACGACTCTTAGCTGCCTGTATACCATCATATATTACCGCGGCAGGGTCTGCTCCCTCTTGGTGGGATATTATATCAACTCCAGCCCTATTTGACCATTCTTCAAGTTGTTCAATAGCTGCAGCTCTAAAAGTATCCCCTGCCGCTATTAATACTTTTTTGCCATCCCTTTTAAGTCTTGATGATAATTTGCCTATAGTAGTAGTTTTTCCAACTCCATTAACTCCAACAACTAATATTATAGCAGGGGATGGTTCAAGATTTAGACTATTATTGTCTTCAACTTCAGTTAGTATTTCTTTTAATTCTTCCTTTAATAGCTCCATTATTTCAGAAGGATCTTGTATTTTTCTCTCCTTTACCTTATCTTTAACATCATCAATTATTCGCATTGTGGTATTTACACCTATATCAGCTGTTATTAATACCTCTTCTAAATCATCAAAAAGATCCTCATCAATTTTTCTATAAGATTTAAGTACTCCATCAATCTTATCGGTTATCCCCTTTTTGGTCTTACTTAACCCCTTCTTCAATCTTCCAAATAAACTTACTTTTTTCTTCTCAGGTTCTTCCTCAACTTCTTCCTCTATTACTTCATCTTTCACCTCTACTATATCTTCTTTTATTTCTTCTCTAGTCTCTTCAATTACTTCTACTTCCTCTTCTTTTATTTCTTCAACCGGTTCTATATCTTCCTTTACTTCTTCCTGCTCTTTTACTTCCTCTACAGCTTCACTTTCTTTAACCTCTTCTTTCTCTTCAACTGGTTCTATCTTTTCTTTTATTTCTTCTCTTTTCTCTTAAATCT
>NZ_JBAKFX010000083.1:0-11370 GCF_037577855.1 Dethiothermospora halolimnae
ATTTTAAAAGCCTAAATTTGGCCATTGTTCGTGTTTTTCAAAGGTCTTTTTGTCGTGCATAAATTTAATATTAGAGAATTTAAATTTTTTCACTTAAATACTCTTGACTTTTACTAGCTGGTCTATATGATAAAGTTACCCTTGCCAACCTTAAACTAAATTTCTAAGCCCCTTTGAAGCCTGAAAAACATCCTCTTTTCCCAATATAGCAGACACTACGGCAATACCATCAATACCTGCTGCTATTACAGAACTTGCATTTTTTTCATTAACACCACCTATAGCAACTATAGGGATATTAACTGATTTTTTTATATTTCTTAATTCATCTATGGAAACATCCTCTGTATTATTTTTTGTTTTAGTAGGAAACATGGCTCCAACTCCTAAATAATCGGCACCTTGACTTTCAGCCTCCAGAGCTTCTTTAACACAATTAGTCGAAGCACCTATTATCTTATCCTGTCCTAATAACTTTCTTGCCATATCTATAGACATATCGTCGGGACCAACATGAACACCATCTGCATCTATGGCCAGAGCAACATCTATTCTGTCATTTATAATTAATGGAATATTATATTTATTAGTTATTTTTTTTACATTTGTAGCTATATTTATGAACCCATTTGTAGTGGTGTTTTTTTCCCTAAGTTGGACTAATGTTACACCACCTTTTATGGCATCTTCTATAGTTTTACATAAATCCCTATCACCCAGTAGCTTTCTATCAGTAACTAAATATAAACTATAGTTTACCTGTGATTTTTTCAATTGAGAACACCCCCTTTGCCGAAGCTGTGGCTTCGGAATTTTAAATTTGCCGTTACTGGGGGATTCGTAATCCCACAGTTTTTTATTTTTCCTAGTTTTATTGGTTTGGGGATTGCGAATCCCCAAACAACGAAATCCGTAGCGTGGAATTCATTCCACGGTTTCCTTATTTATTCTTTATTCTATATTATCTATTCTCTGTTTTAAAAAAGTGGTTCGTAGGCCCTACTCCTTTGCCTATATCTAAAGAGTACTTTATGGCATTGGTTATGTAGTCTTTGGCATTTTTAATGGCATCTTTTATACTATATCCCTTTGCTAAATAGGAAGTTATGGCAGAGGATAGTGTGCATCCTGTTCCATGGGTATTTTTAGTAGCTATTCTTTTAGAATTAAAATGATGTATATTTTCACCATCATATAACACGTCTATGGCATCTCCATCAAGGTGTCCCCCTTTAAGGAGTACATATCTTGGACCCATTTTAGATATTGACTTTGATACAGACTCCATGTCTCCTATAGTTTTAATATCTTCACCGGATATAACTTCGGCTTCTGGAATATTTGGAGTCACTATTGTTGCCAATGGTAGTAATTCATTTATTAGTGTGTCCTTTGCTTCCGATTTTAGTAAATCAAATCCACTTTTAGAAATCATAACGGGATCTAAGACGATATTTTTAGCAGAATATTTCTTTAATTTTTCTGCTATAACTTTAATAGTATCGGTTTTTGATACCATACCTATTTTAACTCCATCTACAATTATGTCATCAAAGATTGCATCTATTTGTTTACCTATTATCTCCATTGACATATCTTCAACTGCAAATACTCCTTGGGTATTTTGAGCTGTAACAGAGGTTATTACACTCATGCCATATACCCCCAGGGCAGAAAATGTTTTTATATCTGCTTGAATACCAGCTCCTCCACAGCTATCGGAGCCTGCAATAGTTAAAGCTTTTTTCATAATTAAAACCCCCTTATAACAAAATAAAAAAGCATAAATCCCTTAGTAGGATTTATGCTTTTATGCATAATGATAAACTATTTCCTACGCTGGCATTATCCAGATCAGGTTTAAGGGTCAAAGACTTTTTAGGGTCCTTTTCTCAGCTAGCCTATCTAGCTCCCCAGGGTATTAAGCTATTAAATATATATTAACATATAGGTAAGTAAATATAAAGTTATAGTTATAGATATTTATTTGATAACTTATTTATTAAATCTTTATATTTTTCTTTTAGCTGTATATGTTCTGTATCCTCTTCAAAGGATTTAAACTCTACATCTAATCTATTTAAAGTTTCTTTTGATAAATTATTTTCTGCGTATCTATATATAACATTGTCCTCTTTATGTATATGATTTTGTAATAGATTACCATAGCCTATAGCATTGGCTATTATATCTAGTTTAGCTTCATTATTTCCCTTTTCATATTCCTTTAGTGCCAACTCTAAATTAGATACAAAAGCTCTACCATAATCGTGCTCTATAAGCATGCCCTGTATTGGACCTTCTCCTATTTTTTCTGTCAGTTGTTCCTCCATATATTTAAAAAGCATATCTTCTTCTTTTCCATGGTGATATTTATCAGCATAGTTTCTTATAAAATCAATAACAGTATAGAAGTCTTCATAGTCAACTTCCTGAGATTCTAGTATATTTAGACACATTGTTCTTACAACTTTTAGCATAGTTTTGATATTATTATGCTCACTAACTAAAATATCTATTGTATTTACATTACTCATAAAATCACATCCTTAATTTTTTATATTACAAAATCTCTGCTCCCTGCACCTTGCACTTTGCACTGAACAAAGAAGTACCAAAGGCACCTTTGTTCATATAGGACTACTTTATTATTTTTATCCATTTTCAATATAAATAAACATAAAACTAAATTATAAAATGCTGAAAAATAAAGGATTTTGTATGTTTTAAAATAGACAGTGAAAAAATATAAAGGTCATGATAATTTCCTATCACTTATAAAAAAGCATTTTTAAGTTTAATAGACATAAAGTCATAATATGACCTTAAGTAAGAAATAAATGATTTGAATTATTATATATATTATCTTAAAATAGTATATGTCGTTATACAAGATATATGATTTTAAAAATCGGAAAACACAATATAGAGGGGTTGATAGTTTGATAACAAGAGTCCAAAAAAGAAATGGTGACATAGTTGATTTTGACATAAATAAAATTGAAGAAGCTATTTTTGCATCTGCTAAAGCCGTTGGTGGAGACAATAGAGAAGAGGCTAAGAGACTTTCAGTAATTGTTGCAAAAATTGTGGAGGAGGCCTATGGAGTAGGGATACCTACGGTTGAGAATATACAAGATATAGTGGAAAAGGTATTAATTGAAGAGGGCCATGCAAAAACAGCAAAGTCTTACATATTATATAGACAGAAGCATGAAGAGCTAAGGGATGTTAAAAATCTATTTATGGATGCTGAAAAGCTAATTGATGAATATGTTTCCCTAGATGCATGGGAAATAAACGAGAATGCTAATATGGGATTTAGTTTACAGGGACTGAATAACCATATAGTGGAATCAATAACTAAAAAATACTGGCTAAATAAGATATACAGAAAGGAATTAAGGGATGCCCATATAAATGGAGATTTACATATACATGATTTGGGACTTCTAGCTCCCTATTGTTGTGGATGGGATTTAGAAGCATTACTTAGAAAAGGCTTTAAAGGTGCCAGTGGTAAGATTGAGTCGTCACCTGCAAAACACTTACAATCCTTTTTGGGACAAATTGTAAACTGGCTATACACCCTTCAGGGAGAGGCAGCAGGAGCCCAGGCAGTTAGCTCTCTAGATACATATGCAGCTCCTTTTATTTATTATGATGACTTAGAGTATGATCAAGTAAAAAAAATAGTACAGATGTTTGTATTTAACTTAAATATACCAACTAGGGTAGGATTCCAGACACCTTTTACTAATATTACCCTTGATATAAAGCCCCATGCCATGCTTAAAAATACTAATGTTATTATAGGTGGAAAAATGATGGATAAGACCTATGGAGAATTTCAAAAAGAAATGGATATGTTTAATAAAGCATATTGTGAGGTTATGATGGAAGGGGACGGAGCGGGAAGAAGCTTTAGTTTTCCTATACCAACAATAAATATAACAAATGATTTTCCATGGGATTCTGAGGTTGTAGATTCTATCATGAAAATGACAAGAAAGTTTGGAACACCTTACTTTGCAAACTTTGTTAATAGTGATATGAATCCAGAGGATGTAAGAAGTATGTGTTGTAGACTTAGACTTGATAATAGGGAACTGAGAAGGAGAGGTGGCGGTTTATTTGGAGCCAATCCTCTAACGGGAAGTATAAATGTAGTAACTTTAAATATGGCTAGAATAGGATATTTATCAAAAACTAAGGAAGAATTTAAAAAGTCAGTAAGGAAATTGATGGAGAAAGCCAAGGAAATATGTGAAAATAAAAGGATATTATTAGAGCGATATATGGATGCAGGATTATACCCATATTCAAAATTCTATTTACAGGGTATAAAAGATGGAGAAGGGGAGTTCTTTAAAAACCACTTTAGTACAATAGGTCTTAATGGTATGAATGAAGCTTGTTTAAATTTATTAGGGGAAGATATAACTACAGAAGAAGGTAATGAATTTGCAATTGAAATTATGGAATTTATGAATCGAGTTATACAGATATTCCAAGAAGAAACAGGAAGTCTTTGGAATCTGGAAGCATCTCCAGCAGAGGGAGCTGCCTATAGATTTGCTAGAATGGATAAAAGAATGTATCCCAATATTATAACCCAAGGGGAAGGGGAACCTTATTATACAAATTCTACACAGTTACCTGTGGGACATACAAAGGATATATTTGAAGCTGTGGAACTTCAAGAAAAGCTACAGTCTTTATATACTGGAGGAACTGTATTCCATGGATTTTTAGGAGAGGAAATAGATAATGAGGAGACCGGGAAAGCTCTTATAAAGAAGGTATTTGAAAATAGCAAAATGCCTTATTTGACCATAAGTCCAACATATAGTATATGTCCAGATCATGGCTATTTAAAGGGAGAACACTTCACATGTCCTGATTGTGGAAAAGAATCGGAGGTTTGGACTAGGGTTGTGGGATTCCATAGACCGGTGCAATCGTGGAATAAAGGTAAAAAAGAAGAGTATAAAGATAGGGTAGAGTTTGATGCTGATTATAGTTTAGAAGGAAAAAAAGATAAGGCTGTGTAAATAGGTATCCCATAAGGGATACCTTTACAAATGTAGGGGCTAGTCATGCCTAGTCCCTTTGAAATCATAAAAGGTCAAATGGGGGGATAAAATGTTTAGAGGTCATCAGAAATCATCGTTTATAGATTATCCTAAGAAGATATCCACTGTATTTTTCACAGGAGGTTGTAACTTTAGGTGTCCCTATTGCCATAATAGTAGTCTTGTGAACAATAGGGGAGATAAATTATCGATGGAGTATGCTATAGAGTATCTGGTTAAGAGAAAGAAAATGATAGATGCAGTATGTATATCTGGAGGAGAGGCTACTTTACATGAGGGTATATATGATTTTATAATAGAGACTAAGAAATTAGGTTACTTAGTTAAAATAGACACCAATGGTACAAACCCAAATTTTATTAAAAAACTAATAGATGAAAATTTACTAGATTATATAGCTATGGATATAAAGGCACCTTTTAAAAAATATAATGAGGTTACAGGAACTACTGTAGATATAGGGAATATTAATAAAACTATAAATATTATAATAGAGTCTAATATTGATTATGAATTTAGAACTACGGTCTGTAAAGAACTACTAGATATTCATGATATAATAGATATATCTAAAGAAATTAAAGAAGCTAAAAGATATATTATTCAAAATTTTAAAGATGGAGATACTATATTAGATGGAAAAAATAAATTTACATCTTTTACGAAGGATGAATTAGAAGATTTAAAACAAAAGATTAGCAATTTATTTTTAGATTTTAAGATTAGAAATTAAGTATAATTGGTTATAAATGATAAAGTCCAGATGATGTAGAGGGGAAATACTGCTAGGTATAATAATAGATAGACACTGAAAATACGACTTGTGTAAATATACTTTGTAAACAAGCTGAATTTAAGTATTACTATGTGTTATACTATAAAAGAAAAATTAATATTTATATTTGAGGTGTTTTAGTATCATGGATAAAAAGATAAACTTAAGGGACAAGAAAAAGAATTATTTAATATTAGCTAGGAATTTTTACAATGATGATAATAAAGAAAAAGCTTTAAAGTCGTATATAAAAGCATTAGAATTCACTGAAAACATAAAGAATAAAGTTAGTATTTTATATGATATAGCTCTAATCTATGATGAAATAGGTAATAAGAATAAAGCGCTAGAAACTTATGAAAAGATAATTGAAAAGGCACCAGAGGAAGCAGGAGCCTATTATGGTATGGCTATAATATATGATGATAAAAAGGAAAGGGATACTGCCCTTAAATATTATTTTAAAGCAATTGATATAGACAAAGAATATGATAGAGCCTATTTTTATATAGCCAATATATATGATGAAAAAAAAGATAAGAAAAAGGCGATAGAATATTACAAGAAAACAATAGAATTAGCTCCATACGATTTTATGGCATATAATAATTTGGGAGCTATATATGAAGAATTAGATATGTATGAAGAAGCTCTAGAGATGATAAATAAAAGTATAGATACAAATCCATATTACTATAAGGCATTATTTAATAAGGGAGTAATAAAAAAACAATTAGGAGACTTAGAAGAGTCAGTAAAATACTATGATAAATCCATTGAATTAAATAACAATTATCCCTATTCTTATTTAAATAAATCGGTTATATTTATTGAAAGTAAGCAGTATAAGAGGGCAATTGAATCATTAACAGAAGGTATAAAATATAATCCATCGGCGGAATTTTTATATTATAATAGGGCATGTTGCTATTCAAAATTAAATAAAATATCAGAGACTATTGAAGACCTGAAAATATCAATAAAATTATATCCTAGATTTAAAAAAATTATTGCCAATGATAAAGATTTTGACAATCTTAAGGATAATAAAGAATTTGTAGAACTTATTAAGTAATATTAATGATCTTCTACAACAAAAATTATTTCATTTATAAAGGAAATAATAATAGTACCTAGGGATAATAACAAAAATATATTGTTATTACTATACTTAAAAGCTCCTATAAATATTACAACAATAAGGCTAAATAATATTGTATACATATAATTTTTCATTATTAAAACCTCCCTGGGTTATGAAAATTTAAATCTATTCAAAGGTTATATTAACAATTAAATAATAATATCAATTAGTAAATTTTATATTAAAATAGAGATAAAAGTAGGTTAAAATTTAAAGTAATAGGGACTAGGCATGTCTAGTCCCTATTACTTTATTATTAAATAATATTATGAAAAGTAATAACGAAAAAAATAAAGGAAAATATAAAACTGTGTCGAATGGTTTCAGTAGTCCATAATTATATGGGACTATAATACTATTTACAATTAAACGGGATGAAAGGAGGTTGATTTTTGAGATTCAAATATAGAAATTTAATATCAATACTTATAGTTATAATACTATTAGTAGGTCTATTCTTGAACACCTCTTTAGCAAATAAAAGGAAAGATGGATTTCACCGAACTATTAAGATCGCTGGGGATAAACATTATCCGCCATATGAGTATTTAACTAAAGAAAATATATATAAAGGATTTAATATTGATATAATTAGAGCCATTGCCATTGAAGAGGGACTAGATATTGAAATTATACCTATGGTATGGGAGGAAGCTATTAAAGCTTTAAAAGAAGGAAAAGTAGATGCTATTCAAGGAATGGCTAAAAGTAAAGAAAGAAAAAATATATATAGCTTTACAGATGAATTATTAGTAAGTGATCAAAGGATATTTGTAAGAAAAGATAATGCATTTATATCAGATATAAATAGTCTATCGGATATAAAGTTAGCAGTTCAAAAAGATGATATAAATTATGAACTTTTACAGACTTTAAAAAATGCTAATATTGTAACGGAAACAAATCAGAAATTAGGAATAGAAGCCCTTATAAACAATGAAGTAGATACTTTTATAGGTAATAGATTAACGGGATTATATCATTTACAGAAAAAAAGACAGCTAGATAAAGTAAAAATAGTGGGAGACCCTATAAATACAACCGAATATGCCATAGCTACGTTAAAAGATAATAATGAGATATTAGACATATTAAATAGGGGATTAAAAAATATAAAAGCTAATGGGACCTATGATAAGATTTATAAAAAATGGTTTGGAGAGACATTCACTGATAATTCCCAATGGAAGACTATAGCTATAGTATCTAGTATAATATTACTAATGGCATTTTTATTAATAGGTGCAAATATGTATTGGAACAAAAAACTATCCTCAGAAGTAGAAAAAAGAACAGAGCAAATAATTGCCCAAAAAGAAGATATAGATAGAAGTAATAGATTAAGGGGAAAAATATTGGAGGGAATTGGTAGTGGTATTATTGCCCTAGATCAAGATAGGCAGGTATTAGTTTTTAATAGAGCAGCTGAAAATTTGTTAGATAATGAAATCGAGTTAGGAGAATTTTGGGAAAATCTATCCATAAGTAAAATAGTAGAAAAAAAAGAGTTTGATAAGATATATGATAATAATACATGGCAAAGTAATATTGAATGGAAAATAAATAACGGTGATATCCAATATATAGACTGTAGAGTACTTCCCATATCTGGACCTAATGGGGTGGAGGGAGTTATAGTATTACTACATAATTATACTAGGGAAAAGAAGCTTCAAAATATAATTAACTATAATGATAAAATGCAGGCCATTGGAAAATTGGCGGCAGGGATAGCCCATGAGATTAAAAACCCATTGGCATCAATCAAAGGATTTATTAGTCTAATGCTGGCGAAAATAGATAAAGATAACCTATCTCAAGGGTCAGTTGATATAGTTAATAAAGAGATGGATAGATTAGAAGGTTTGATAATGACACTATTAGATTATTCAAAGCCTAAAACTGAAAATATAGAAGAGATTGATTTAGTTAATTTAATAGAAGAGATACTTATATTATTTTCAGTTGAAATAAAGAAGAAAGATATAAAAATTATTAAGAAAATAGAAAAAATATATATATTGGGAGATGTTAATCAAATTAAACAGATAATAATAAACCTTTTATTAAATAGTATAGATGCAGTAGAAGAACAAGGTATTATTGAAATAAATATTTTTGCTAAAGATAATGATTGCATAATAGATATTATAGATAATGGATATGGAATACCAAGTAATGTCATAGATAAAGTATTTGACCCATTTTATACCAGTAAAAAAGAGGGTACTGGTATTGGTTTAGCTATTTCTCGTAGACTAGTCAAGGAAAATAATGGAGAAATGTTTGTGGATAGTATTGAAAATGAAGGTACTACCATGACCATTATGTTTCCAATATCAAAACAATAAAGTATTAAGAGACGTTTATAGGAGCTGAATATATTCAGCTCCTATAAAATTTTATAATAAAAAAATTTGAATAACAAATAATATATCTATAACAAATATAAAGGAGATATAAAATATGTCTGATTATAGTATCATAGCTTTAAGAGCTTTTTTTTCCTATTTTATATTGTTTCTAATGGCTAGATTAATGGGGAAAAGAGAAGTATCACAAATGACATTTTTTGACTATATAGTAGGGATAACTATAGGGAGTTTAACAGCTTCTATGGCTGTAGATAAAAGCAAATCTTTTCTTTTACCATTAATTGCCCTTAGTATATTTTCCATACTCCAAATATTAACCTCATATATTACACTAAAAAATCGTAACTTTAGAAAAATATTTGATGGGAAATCAACAATGTTAATAGAAAATGGAAAGCTTTTGGAAAGAAATTTATTAAAAGAAAGAATAAATATAGATGAATTAAGCACTATGCTAAGGGAAAAAAATATATTTAAACTTTCAGATGTGGAGTTTGCATTTTTAGAACCCGATGGTAAAATAAGTGCCATGAAAAAATCTAATAAACAACCGATCACCCCTTCGGATATAGGTGTCTTAACTGAGTATAGTGGCATAGGGAATATAGTCATTGAAGAGGGAGTAATAAGACATGATAAGTTAAGGGAATACAATCTCACTGTATCTTGGCTTATGAGTCAACTTTCTAACCAAGGGATAGATGATATTAAAAAAATAATGTTTGCACAAGTAGATGGTTCGGGAAAACTATACGTTGATTTGTATGATGATAAAATTAAAGACTAACTTATAAGTAAGCATTTTTTTTTTTATTAAAGGAATTTAAACATATATGTAGAAATAAATAATACTAAAGAATTATCAGAAGATTCTTATATAATTAACATGTAATTTTGAGGGGGATTTTGATGAAAGAGGTCTATAGACAAACACAACTATATAAGTTTTTAAGATATTGCAATAATAATAAGCTAGAAAATATAGTGTTGGATTGTGGTGCAGGTGGGGACTGTCCACCACTGGGACTGTTTAAAGAACATGGATATATAACATTTGGAGTGGATATAAATAATGGTCAATTGAAAAAGGCAGATAAATTTGCGAATGAACGGAAACTAGATTTGAATATTATGAGAGGAGATATTCGAAGGTTACCTTTTTCTGACCAATCAATGAGTTATATATATTCATATAATACCATTTTTCATATGACTAAAAAAGATATAAAACAGGCTATAGAAGAAATAAAAAGGATATTAAAGCCAGGGGGACTGAGTTTTATAAACTTTTTATCTATAGAAGACCAGGGTTATGGAATAGGTGAAAAAGTAGGTAGAGGAGAATATATGCAACAAGAAAATGGCAATAAAGTCATACATACATATTATGAAATAGACGAAGGGGATAAGCACTTTCACAATATGAAAATCCTATATAAAGAAAATAGAAATATAGAAAGATGGTATAATAATAAAATGATTAAGCAAAACTATATTGATTATATTGTGGAAAAAATAAAATAACTTAAAATACTTTTATATAAAATATAGGGCCCAGAGAGGACCCTATATTTTATTATTAGGGGAGTATAAATTATTTAGAAAACCTTATTATAATTTAATTGATAGTGAAACTAGGTATATAGTCTCAGAGGAAAAATGCAAAATTTGTCGAAGAAATAATAAAAGAATAATTTTTTGTAGAATTTTTTTAAAAAAGGTACCTAAAATTATCATAGCTATCGTATATCTATGATAAGAAATAAAAAATAAAGGAGGAATTTTAATGAAAAGATTAAAAATTTCACTAACTGTTTTAGTAGCAGCTTCATTAGTTGTGGCTTTACCGGCGGCTAGTCTTGCAGGTAAAGGTAATGGAAAGGGCAATGGCAATAGTAAAAGTATAAGTATTGAAAAGGAAAGGGAAGAAGAAAAAAAAGAAAGAAAAGAAGAGAGAGAAGAGGAGAAGCGAGAAAGGGA
>NZ_JBAKFX010000084.1:0-11100 GCF_037577855.1 Dethiothermospora halolimnae
GATTTTGCCGCCGACTTCCTTCAGATTCCACCTCACGGTGGACACCCTTGTCTTCAGCTAGCACCTATATCACCTTCGGTGTTCGGGACTTTCACCCTATAGACTGTGTCCATGCTGGGCACACATACAAAAAGAAGCCATAAAATTATGACTTCTTTTTCCCCACTATTTCTTACTACATCTCTTACATACCTTTATCTCGTTTCCTTCCTTATCAGTACTATCCCATAAAACTTTAACACCTGTTCTTTTACAAATAGGGCATGTACCTCTCCAACCTTCGCTCTTCTTTATATGTCTTCCCCTATAATTTTTTGCCATTTGTAATCCCCCTTTAATTTTCATCTATAATTATAGATATTAGTTCAAAGAGACATTTATTACATTTTTCATATAATAAAATATAGTATTTTCTATAATATTTAAGTCGTAATCAATTAATAATTTATATCAATTCTCTTTTACAAAATCCAATAAAATCATCCCTAAAATCTCCACATACATCATCTAAATATATAAAATTAAACTCTCTAATAATATCAAAATCTTCTATGTCCACAGATTTTATGCTCCCACTTTCAATAGATGACTTTATGGCTTCCTTCGATATAATAGTCACCCCTAAGTTTGATTTCACCAATGATATAAGAGCAGTTATATTTCCTATTTCCATATAGATATCTATATCATCGAGACTATAACCTGATTTTAGAAGATGATTTTCAAATACTTGCCTTGTTCCCGAACCATGTTCCCTTAATATTAACTTATCCTCTAATACCTCTTCTATATTTACAGACTTTCTATTGGCAAATTTATGTTTTGATGATACCGCTAAAACTAATTGGTCATATTTAAACCTATTATAATTTATCTTAGTTTTATTAAAGGGGCCCTCTATTATTCCAAAGTCTATGGTACCATTATATAGTTTTTCTATTATTTTTTCCGTATTATTTACATGCAGTAAAATATCTATATTTTCATTTTCCTTTCTATAATCTCCTATTATTTTAGGTAGTACATATCCACCTATGGTCAATGTGGCACCTATATTATATTTTTTAACTATTGACTTTTTATTTTTAAGTTGATTTTCCACTAACTTACTTAATCGATCTATTTTTTTGGCATATTTATAAAGTAGTAGCCCTTCCTCAGTTAGTTCCATATTTCTTCCTTTTTTACATAAAACTTTTACACCATAATAATTCTCCAATGCCTTTATATGCTGAGATATGGCAGGTTGAGTTATATTTAATATATTTGCCGCCTTTGTAAAGTTTTTAGTTTTAGCTACAGTTATAAACGTAATTAGTTTTATATCTACCATTGCTATTACTCCTCTTTCAAATTAATATTAAGCCTTAAATGAACCCAAATCTACTTTACGTAGTATCATTGATAATTTAATAAGTAGAACCTAACTATTTATCTATATTACTTTAATCCTATAAATATTATAGTATAGTATTCTAAATATTTATAGATACTTATATTATTGACCTCATTATAAAACTGTGGTAGTCTTATTTTTACCGGAATAAAATTATATTTTGAAAGGGTGTCACTATGCTACATGAATTTTCGAGAACAGAGATGCTAATAGGTACTGAAGGATTAAATAAATTAAAAGAAAGCACAGTTGGTATATTTGGCATAGGTGGTGTTGGAACCTTTACTGCTGAAGGTTTGGCTAGAAGTGGTGTAGGTAACTTTGTTTTAATTGATGATGATGATATTTGCCTGACCAATATAAATAGACAAATCCACGCAACAAGAAAAACCGTTGGTAAATCAAAGGTTGATGTTATGAAGGATAGAATTTTATCCATTAATCCAAATGCCAATATAACTGTATATAAGGAGTTGTATAATACCGATAGTGCTGAAAAACTTCTTAATCATGATTATGATTATATTGTGGATGCTATAGATATGGTTTCTTCAAAACTTGATTTAATCGAGAGATGTAACCGAAAAAATATTCCTATTATGAGTAGTATGGGTGCTGGTAATAAATTAAACCCAACAATGCTTGAGGTTTCTGATATATTTAAAACATCAGTTTGTCCATTGGCTAGAGTTATGAGAAGGGAGCTTAAAAGAAGAAATATAAAAAAACTTAAGGTAGTATATTCTAAGGAAAAACCTCTTACACCCCTTAATGTAGGTGGAGATTGTAAAAGTGACTGTATTTGTCCAAATAAGGATAGAACCTGTGTAGAAAGAAGACAAATCCCTGGAAGTGTATCCTTTGTCCCTTCTGTAGCAGGACTTATTATAGCTTCTGAAGTTGTAAAGGATATTATTAATTATGGAAAATAATAGAATGTTATAAATATGACATAATTCTTCATATTTTATTAACAACTTAGACACAATTTTATGTTATTATATATATATCCCCTACTCAATCCCCCTTGAGTATGATAAAGATAATTGTAGCAGATGGAGTACTCCATCTGCTATTTTGCTATTTAGTCTTATTATATAAGTCCCATTCTGTTACCATTCCTAATAATTTTCCCTTTTGGCTACCGTCAGAGGTTATAAATAGAGCTATTAATTTATGGTTATTTTCATTTTCTCGTCTAAATAATTCTTCTATTTCAAACACAGTTGTATCTGTGGCAACAAAATCAAAGTTTTCCTTTCTATATGTATCAAGGGTAGCATATTCCATAAAGTCTTTTATTGTAGTTTCTTCTGTTATTATGGGATTTTTTTTATTTATCATATAATATATCAGTGTATTTCCATTAAACACTCCAACAACCCTATCATCTTTTATAATAGGTACCCTAGTTATTAACATTTCCTTCATGGCATTCATTATATCTATTGCGAGATTGTTTGATGTGGCAACTAACAACTTTTGTCGATATGTACATATATCATAAGCAGTTAATGGATTTTTAAGCCTATTTAAAATGTTTTCATAGTTTTCTACAACTTCAGGTAGAGGTTCTGCAATGGCCCTCTCTGCCCCTGTTATTGTTTCATGAACTATGGAGTTCCTAAGTCTTGAGTAACTCTTTAAAATATCTAAGTTCTTCTGTACTAGTTTATTACGTTTGGCTATTATGTTTAAAGCCTTATTATGAGGCATATGGACACTTACACTTAATATCCTTTTTACTTCTCTATCAAAATCATTATATATTTGTAAAAATTTTTCTGCTCTTCCCATATAAAGTCCCCCACTCTGATTTAAGTTAATATAATTATATTTTATATATTTATCTATACCCTATCAAGTATAATCCAAAGAATTTATTTAAATTTCAACAATGTAAATTATTGATGTTATGGTATAATATTTCTATATAACTATATTATAGGGAGGAATGTAGTATGAAAAAAGTAGCTTTATTATGTCTAGTTACAGCTGTGTTATTCAGTTTTGTAGGATGCTCAGATTCCAAAGAAGAGACTACAAATAATATATCAGAAGAAGATAAAAAAGAAATAACTATATTGATGCCTGAACTACCTGAATATTATCAATTAAACTCCGGTGACATTATGAGTAATTTTTATACCAAAACTGACTTTATAAAAGATCAGGCTAAATCCTTTGAAAAGAAAGAGAATATTAAAATAACTATCGATACCATTAAAACTGCCAACGAAGATGACTATATAAAAAAAAGAAATTCAAAGTTGTTTTCCGATAAAGGTTTTGACTTAATTTATGTCTCTTCATGGGTTCCTGAATACTCTCCAACTCCGATAGTTAACCAGGGTTTAGCCTTAGATATAACTGACAAGATACCAAACCTAAAAAATATTATAAAAACCCTAAAAGATAGACACATAGTCCCTTTTTCTTCCTATGTTGATGGTCAAATTTTAAATAAAGATATCATGGAAGACTTATCTATTGAAATTCCCAATAATAAAATAACTATGAATAGTTATCTTGAATCCACTAATGAATATGAAAAACACTTTCCCGAATCTAAAAACATAATATCTGACTATAATTTTAAATTCTCTAAGAGTATTAAAAATAATATACGTATGTCTAATAATAAAATGAGTCTTGATATTAAGTCTATTACTAATGATCTAAAGGATATGAGGGATTATTTATTAAAGGAAAAATATCCTACAATAGATAACTATAATTATTCTAACTATAATAATCTTTTCTTCGATCCTAAATCTAATGAAAAACAAACCCTTTATAATTTTTTTAAAAATAACATAAATGAAGAAAATCAATTATACTTAAGTTCTTTCAATTCATTACAAGCATTTGATACCTTTTACGAAAGATACAGAAGAGAATTTAATGTGAAGCTTATACCCATAAGTACTGTATCAAAGCATTATAGTCAAAGAGAAAATGAACTTATTTTCATTGAAGGATTCATTGTTAATAAAAAAGGAGAAAATATAGATAATAGTATTAAATTTTTAGATTATTTATTAAGTAATGAAGTACAACGTAAGTTAATAGAAAAAACTGCTATTACAGGTCCAGTATTAGAAAATATAGATAGTTCAATAATAGATCCTGCCCAATTAGGATTAGGTGAAGAGGAATTTAATAGTATATTAAAGATAAGAAATAAAGCCATTAAATATATAAATGATAACAATGTTAAAGTTGCCTATAGATCAATTATTAATAATGAAGTTGTACAGGATAAATTATATAAAGCATACTTTGATATCGTTTTTGCTGATGAAGATTATAGTGATGAAGAAATAGAAAATAGACTAAAGGAATTGGAGGGTAAGATAAATATAATTTTAAGTGAATAATAAGATATGGCTTTTTCTAGTTGATTGGTTAGGGGGATTATAAATCCCCCTATAAGAATATCAATGCCCAAAATATGTCAATTTTTTAGAAAAATATCTATATATCCAACAGCTTAACTAGTTTTTTCCCTTCATCTGTAACAACTATGGATCTTGGCATTCTATCATCTCTAATTATACATCCTAACCTCTCAAGTTTATCCATATATTCACATACTTCAGATGACCAATTGACATTTAAACGTTTTTCTATTTCTTCATTAGTGGGACCAATCTCATTCTCCCCTAAATAGTTTATAATCATTCTTAACACTTTTACTTGGTTTTGCGTAAGCATAATCTCATCCCCTTTGCCTATTAGATAAACAGACCCCATATCCCCTTTTACTATATTTTTCTGAAACTATTTTTAAATTCATGGCCGATAGAATCCTATCTGTTTTAAAAGTCCGAATAGCTCCTTTGTCAATATCTATAGCCTTAACTGTCTCTTTTTCTAATTTTAGAACTTGTATCCTTCTTTGACTTATATCCATATCCTTCATATATATGATAGATATTACTTTATTATTGTCAAGTGAATATTTTAATTCATGTTCAATCATAAAATCACCTACCAAATATTTCTTATATTCATTCTACCAGAACATATGTTCCTAGTCAAGTAAAAAAATTAATATATTTTTTATATACCACAGGTTGTATTATTTTCCTTTATATGTTAAAATGTAACTAACAATAATGTTAATAAAACTAACATTATGTGTTTAGGCTTTGGTGTGAGCCTCCCCCTTCTATTGTATATGTTTTGATATCAAAACATATACAATAGAAGGGGGGTGAGATTGTGGAAGAGTCCTTATTAAAAATAATACTTACACTTATTTTTTTAATATCTATAATAGTTTTCGTAAAAATAATAAACAGTAATTCTCGAACAAAAAAGTTTAACATATCTTTTAAAACAGGAAAATTCAAGTTTGAAACTAAAACTGAATATTTCCAAAAAGAAGAAAAAGCCATGGACGCTGAAAAACAACATCAATGACTTTTTCAAATCTCATTTAAACACCATATGTCGAGGTCACCAGCCTCGGCATATTTTTCACTGCCTAAATTTTAACATATAATATAATGTATGTCAAATGCTTTGTTGTTATATTTTAACTTGCATAAAAAACTTTTAACCTAATAATAAGTATATTAGGTTAAAAGTTTTTTGTGCAAGTCCATAGGAATTCTTTTTTATTTTAATATTTCTCAATACACCTTCGTATTTTACTTCCAGCTTCCCATAATATCTCAAAAGATAAACAACCTTTAACCTTACTATTTCATCTGCATATATAATGTATTCGGATAAAATCCAAGTTTTTTATAAAAAGATATGGTAGAATCATTTTCTTGGGAAACGGTGACTCCGATGACTTTAGAGCTCTTTTCTCTAAGCCATTTAATATGTCTATTCATAAGCTCTCTTCCTATTCCCATTCTTCTACTTTCACTATCTACATGTAGTGATTCCACCTCCCCTTTGTCGCCACGGATTGTTGATATGCAGTATCCTACATATTGATTATCTTTTTCAGCAACAGTTATTTTTAACTTATCTTTAGGAAATCCACTAAAAGACTTAGCTTTTTCATCAAATCTAATAAACTGATATATTTCCTTAAAGTGTTTTGAGGTATTCTCGTGATACTGTCTATTTTTTTCCCAAAGTTCTTTAATACCCCCTATTTGTTCAAATGGAATATCATAATATTTAACCATAACCATCGCCTCCCTATTTTTAACATAATTATAGCCTATTCACCAATATAATGCATCCCTTTCTTAAATAATCTATTGAAATTTAATTTTAAAAACAAACTAATTTATAATGTGACACCTAAAAAAACTAAGAAATTTAACATATTTTCTATTTTTATTACTCCTTATCTCTACAACTTTACTTATTTTCTATTTAATTCAAAAATTAATCTTTACTGAACACTATCATTCTCCGTTTTATTTTAACAATTACATATAATAGTACCGGCATTATAAGTTCAAAGGGAACGGCAAAATATCCCCAATAATCAGCAATCCATTGAAACATAACCATTGTGCTTTTATAAAAAACATATGAAAGATTAGCAACAAGCAATCCTATGGAAGTTACTATATTTCTATAATTTTTTAAATTAAATATCTTTGCCGTTCCTCTGCTAATTGCAAGTAACAAAACACTTATTTTTATGAAGCCTCCTATTATAAACGTAATCCCTGATATTATTTCTAACCTATCGATTGTTCCACCTACAGATACCCTTGCAAAAGTTTGATATCCTGGAAAATAGTGAGTCAAAGTTTGATTAACCCCTAATGCTAACACTTCAGATAATGCTAAAATTAGCATTAGGCCACCACCAAATATTAATCCAAGTAAATAAACTTTTTTAAAAGAAGTATTTTCTTTTAATGTTGCAAATATCATAACAAATGTAACAGTTTCTGTTAAAGGAAATAAAACAGTCAGTATCCCACCTTCAAGAACTGGTCTAACTCCTCTGTTTAGAATTGGTTGAAGGTGATGAAACCCCAGATTTCACACCATATATGCATAATAATATTAATATCACATATGTTATTGCTATTGGAGTCTCAGTAAGAGATACAGTAACAATAAAATTATTAAATACACTCATAACAGACATCATATTAGTTGCAACATAGTAAACTAATAGAAAATTAAGTATTTTCCCTAAGATCTTCCCAAAGATATTTTCATTTATATCAAATAGGTCTTTTCGTGGATATAGACTATGTAATTTGGCAAAAATCAGCATATATGGTACGGACATAATTATTCCCAACATTATAGCTATCCAAAAATCTTGTTTTGCTTCCATGCCTCTGGTTAGAACAAATGTCTCTGCTACAATAAATAAAGTTATTAAACATATCCCTTGCTTCTCCGAAACAACTTCCTTTTTCATGTCTACTCCTCCGATATTACTTTTGCTTAGTATTTGCAATTTAAAATTATATATCATATATTTAATTTTAAATTCAATTTCTTGTAAGCCCTTTTGTAACTACAAGGAGCCAATTGTATTCTTTTTTTCCATTTATGTTGACTTAGTAGTTGTTTGTGTTTAAAATGTAATCTAAGGTAATCTTTAGTTTGCATCTTTATACATAAGTTATATTATGGACATGATAAACTTTAATAAATAGATACTTTTAGGGTTAATTACCAATTATATAAGGAGACTACTATTTTTATATTTTAATTGACTTCATTATATTTCTCATTATTCTGTAACAATAATTTTCTTTTTATAGTTATGGTAAAAGAGAGTTTGTTTCTGTAGTTATTTAGCACGATTATCCTTATATAGATACTTCACATAAAGAAAATTCAAGTAGTTGTGTAGAGTACCAAACTACTTTATTAACAAGAGTACATTTTATTGGAATATATTCTCTACTTGTTAATAAGTACCTTATAGGAGTTGAATATTTATATGTATCTAGATATAGTATTTAATATAATAATACCTGTTTTATTAATACTTTATGTTTGTATATACACTTTTTTAAAAAAATCAAACAATTTTAATAATATACTTCTTACCTTTTTAGCAATAAACCCATTAAGAAATAGTATTACTACAGAATATATGCTTATAAACAATATTTTCACCGCTTTATTATATGTATTATATTTTTATAATTTATTCATTTATATTAGAAAGCAATATAATCATAAAGACCCTAGTAAAAAAGATGCAGCCGTAGTTATTATAACTATTATAGCTTTACTGTATTTGTTTAAAATTATAATGGAACTATAGTATATTTGAATAACAAAATATAGTTCAAAAATTAAATATTTCCACGTGTTTCTACTTATAAATATTACTTATATGGAATAAGACCAAGAAGAACGGAGGTAAAGATGAAAAAGAAAAGTTCAAAACCTATAGCTCTTATTGTTTTTTCTATTGTAATTATATATGTGATATTACAGTTTACACCAAAGAAAATAACTACCGTCTTAGAAAAATATGATGCATATTTTAATGATATGGATTCTCTTAGTATAATTGGGGTAGATGCATCAGTTGATGATAGACTTATATATAAGATAGACATCGATGATAAAGATAAAATAGATGCCCTTTATGATTACTTTTCTAAAATTAAAGTCCGAAAAATTTTTATTAATTCGGTTAATAATACATACAGAAATAATCCTAGAAAATATTATTTTACTGGTTTTATGAATTTCACTATAATATCTGAAAAATATCTTACTCTTATGGATGACGACGATGTTTATATTAACCCAGAAGGTTTTGATTTAGAAAAAATAAAAAGTTTAATTGACCAATAGACCTAATGCTTTGAGATTCCCGTTATATAGCAAAGATGGTATCACACCTTATCCTCCTTAGGAATATTATAAATTATGTACCTGTTTTTTTAGAAAGGAGGCATATACATGGAGTCACAATCTATTATGAAAATTAGGAATATTAGCATGACCTACCATACCCTAGATGGAGAGATCGAAACCCTTAAAAATATAGATTTAGATGTTAATAAAGGAGATATCATTACAATAGTAGGCCCCAGTGGATGTGGTAAGTCTACACTATTATCTATAATAGCAGGGCTTGTTAATCCTTCTAAAGGTGAAGTGTTTATAAATGATAAAAAAGTCAATGGTACCAACAAAGATATAGGATATATGTTTCAAAGAGACCATCTATTTGAATGGCGAACTATAATGGGGAATGTTTTAATAGGACTGGAAATACAAGATAAGGTAACTGATGAAAAGAAAAAGTTTGCAGAAAAACTTCTAGATACATACGGACTAGAAGACTTTAAAAATAATTATCCTAATCAATTATCCGGTGGCATGAGGCAACGGGTTGCATTAATAAGAACCCTAGCCATAGAACCTGAAATCCTACTTTTAGATGAACCCTTTTCTGCTCTAGATTATCAAACTCGATTGGCTATAGCTGACGAAATAGGTACCATATTAAAGAAAGAAGGTAAAACTGCCCTTATGGTTACACATGACATAGCAGAAGCTATGTCTGTATAGTGGCGGATAAAAGGCGAAAAAACTCTTAATATTTATAGTAGGTATTTAATAACTTGTCTATAATACTAACATATTTTAATTTTATATTATCATTGTATAAAAATTAAATACTAGGAAAGTCAATTCCTAGTATTAGTTATAACTCAATTAATATGTTTTTCTATTTTTTTACAGCTCATTTATGATTTTGGTTTTAAGTCTAAGTGTATCTATTACTTCTTTACCCTCTATGGAATATTTTATTTTCATACTAATATAATTATCTAAATTAAAATTATATATATGCTCTCTCGCTCTTTTCATTGTTGAAACAGATTTCCCTAAAAAAATCTTATTAGACTTCAAGATATTTTTATTAATATCACTACCATCTTCAATTACATCAAAAATACTTTCTATAGTTTTATCAGTATTTTGCTCTTTTATCTCAACCTTAACTTCTAAATAATCAGTATGTAATTTCTCATCACCAATATATTCTAGAGCTTCACCAGAAAAAATTTTTTTATAGGGGCCCAAAGCCAATATTCCATCTTCAAACTTCCATTTGGAATTTTGCCCCGTTAGTATATATATTTTATCAATATTACTTTTTGAATTTTCTTTATACTTTGACTTATAATCAAAACTAAAATATGCAAAAATAACATTACTTATTATTAATAGTATTATTATCGAAAAAATCATATAATTTTTTTTATACATATATGCCTCCTTCAAGTACTAACTCCCAAATTTTCTCTCAATATTTCCACTTATTAACCCTATAAAAAACAATATTTTAATATACTATTTTAAATTACAATTCACCTCCTTACAAGACTTTTTTATATAATATCATATATACTTCTCGTTTTACAAATAACAAAAGTGAATATACGTAACTATATTCTTTTGTTTCGTTTGTTGTTAACGTTTTTCTATTATTTTAGCTGAACAAATATTCATTATACCCTTAAC
The DNA here is from genome assembly GCF_037577855.1 of Dethiothermospora halolimnae. Taxonomy (NCBI): domain Bacteria; kingdom Bacillati; phylum Bacillota; class Tissierellia; order Tissierellales; family Thermohalobacteraceae; genus Dethiothermospora; species Dethiothermospora halolimnae. Next base: position 10,844 of record NZ_JBAKFX010000084.1, read on the forward strand.
AACTAACACCTAATTGCATTTTTAGACATATTTTTAGCGTATTTTTATCACTTTTAATTTATTTTTTTACACAATTTCGACAATTATGTTATACTGTGGTTAACATGACATAAAGTTCATGTTAATAATATTAGGTAATGTAAAAAGTTCTATGAAAAACTAATGTTATGGATAATACTGGGATAAACCAGTGGAATTATACTAAGTCCACCGTAGCCGCCCTTGACAAACAGTAATCAAATGATATTTAAAATATA
>NZ_JBAKFX010000085.1:0-10192 GCF_037577855.1 Dethiothermospora halolimnae
AATTTTAAAAGCCTAAATTTGGCCATTGTTCGTGTTTTTCAAAGGTCTTTTTGTCGTGCATAAATTTAATATTAGAGAATTTAAATTTTTTCACTTAAATACTCTTGACTTTTACTAGCTGGTCTAATAATATGAAATTATCCCATACCATATTATACCACAAAATCAATAATATCCAATTATTAATTTTGTGATATCTATACATTTCATACTTAGGACAGATTAAATTGATTTTTATTTCTTCTCTTCTATTTCCTTAGCCACTTTAGCTACAAATTTATCAACATCCATAGCTCCCATATCTCCATCTTCCCTATCTCTAACGGAAACAGTAACTTCATTTTCCTCTTTCTCTCCTACTATAAGCATATATGGGTTTTTGTTAAGTTGAGCTTCTCTAATCTTATATCCTATCTTTTCTGATCTTGTATCTACTTCTACCCTTACACCCTTTTCTTTAAGTTTTTCTGCCACTTTATATCCATAGTCATTAAACTTATCAGATATAGGTAATATACTTACTTGGACTGGAGATAACCAAACAGGGAACTTACCTGCATAGTGCTCTATAAGAACTCCCATAAATCTCTCCATACTGCCTAATATAGTCCTATGAATCATAACCGGTCTATGTTTTTCATTATCTTGACCTACATATGTTAAGTCAAATCTTTCTGGCATTTGGAAATCTAGCTGTATAGTAGCACACTGCCATGTACGACCTATACTATCTTCTAGATGGAAGTCTATTTTAGGTCCGTAGAATGCTCCATCTCCTTCATTTACTATATAATCTATATTCTTTTCTTCTAATGCTTCTCTTAAAGCATTAGTTGCCATCTCCCACTGTTCATCTGTTCCCATTGCCTTTTCAGGCTTTGTTGATAATTCTATATGATATTTAAATCCAAATACATTATACATATGGTCTGCTAGGTCTATTACTTTTACTAATTCATCTTTAATTTGATCTGGTAACATAAATATATGGGCATCATCTTGGGTAAAGCTTCTAACCCTCATTAGGCCATGTAATGCTCCTGCTAACTCATGTCTATGAACAAGACCAAGTTCTGCCATCTTTATAGGAAAATCTCTGTAACTATACATTTGTGACTTGTATATTAACATAGCCCCTGGGCAGTTCATAGGTTTAATAGCAAAATCAGAATCATCTATATTAGTGAAATACATGTTTTCTTTATAATGATCCCAGTGACCTGACTGATGCCATAGTTGTTCATTTAGTATAATAGGAGTCTTAACTTGATCATAACCCCTTTTAGTATGTTCCTCTTTCCAGAAGTTTTCTAATGTATTCCAAAGCACCATTCCCTTAGCATGGAAGAATGGGAATCCTGGTCCTTCACCGTGCATAGTAAATAAACCTAACTCTTTACCTAATTTTCTATGATCCCTTTTCTTAGCTTCTTCTAATCTCTCTAAATACTCATCTAAGTCCTTTTTCTTTTCAAAGGAAGTACCATATATTCTTTGAAGCATTGGTCTTTTTTCATCTCCACGCCAATATGCTCCAGCTATACTAGTTAATTTAATGGCTTTAACCTTTTTAGTTGTAGGTAGATGGGGACCTCTACAAAGGTCTGTAAAATCACCTTGCTTATAGAATGAAATCACTTCATCCTCTGGAAGGTCTTGAACTAACTCTACCTTATATTCTTCTCCATTTTCCTTTAAGTATTCTATAGCTTCATCTCTAGGTAATTCAAATCTCTCTAATTCTAATTTTTCCTTAGCTATTTTCTTCATTTCCTTTTCTATCTTTTCTAAATCCTCCGGGGTAAATCTATGCTCTGTATCAAAATCATAATAGAAACCATCTTTAATAGAAGGTCCTATTGCCAGTTTTACGTCTGGGAATAATCTTTTTACTGCCTGAGCTAGCATATGGGCACTTGTATGTCTAAATACCTCTTGCCCGTCTTCATCATCAAACTTAAGTAATTCTAATTTTACATCTTCATTTAGTTCTTCCATAAGACCTTTAGTTTCACCATCTACTCTAGCACCTACAACCACCCTTGCAAGTCCTGAACTTATATCCTTTGCTACATCCATAATTGTAACTCCACTTTCATGCTCCCTAACTGATCCATCTGGTAAAGTAACTTTTATTTTAGCCATTTTTATTCCTCCTTAATTTTTTAATATAAAATAAAAAAACTCCCACTCCTAGTTCCCTAGGGGCGAGAGTTATCATCACACGGTTCCACCCTAATTAAGAAATTATATAATGAGTTGTGGGATTACGAATCCCCCAATAACTAAATTATATTATATAATTTCCACTTTAATGATTATAACGTAATCAACGGAAATCCTTACCCATCAAATAGGAAACCTTCGAATGAATTCGAAGCTACATATGAATTCAAAGATATCAACGAATTCAAAGTTAAAAATGCCTAAGATGGTTTCAGATACAACTCAAGGGTAGTTTTCAATTAGGTTCATCTAAGTTGCTTCCAGCCTATGGCAACTATTCTCTAATAGACTACATCTAATTTACTCATCCTATCATAGCTTTATATATTTTCTTACTTTTATTATAACATTATATGTATATTATTATGTATTGTCAAGGATGATTTAGTGGATAATCATTCCTAGTATATTCTTATTAAAGCTCACTGATATAGTTAATATTTAATCTCTTCATCACATATATTTATTTTTTCTAATAAAATTTCTTCTATCCCATTGATACTATCCTGTTCTATATCCCATTTAATTTTCTTGTTTTTGTTTTTAAATAAAGTTTTTTTCGAAGTTATAATTTCTATTCTATCTTTATCAACCATCTTATAACAATTTATATTTTCCCATTTATATATGGTATAGAAGGTATTGATACCCCCTTCTCTTATTTCTGCATTTTTGAAATTTAATACAATATTGATTATACTCAACATAGCCCAGCATATATATTCAATTATATTCTCCCTATAATAAACTTTAGAAAATATTGTTCCACCTACTCTATAGTTGTTGATATAACTTATTACCATCATAATATTTAGTATAGCTAAAATACTCCAAGAGACGATAGCCACTTTTTTAAATTTAATAGGTATACTATATTTAACTTTTCCTAAGGATTTTCTAGTCTTTCCTATCCTATATATAAGAATAATGATAAAGATTATAGTTATAATTATCATAAAATGTATTGGTTCTATTTTATCTATGTTAAACCCTCCCTTTAATAATTTACTGATTACTTTCTTCTAAAAAAGGCTGATACATCATTAATGCATGATTTTCAGTTATATATTCATCATCTAGTAATGTTTCTTCTCCATTATATATTTTTCTATTTATCACATTATGACGCAAATATCCTCCCCAGTACTCGTGGGTTATCTTATGTTCCTTTTCATATATTTCATATTTATATATTGGTTTATAGGTGGTTCTCCATTCCCCAACTAAATATTCATCTGTTAAAGATAAGCATAATTGATATGGCTCATCAGTTCCATTGTATATTTGAAGATCCCTATAGTTATAAACAAGGGTTGCTCCACTGCCAAAGGGTTGTGTCCTATTACTATCTGGGAATACATCATAACTATGTCTATATCTTTCAGATACTGTTAATGGAGTATGAAGGGTCATCCAGTATAACAAGTTAGATAATTGACATAAACCACCACCAACTTCATCAGTAAAGTCACCACCAACTAATACCATCCCCTCCACATAACCTTTCTTTCTTGTTGGATTTCCAACTAGTTTCCAAAAGGAAAATGTCTCTCCTGGATATATTGTTATTCTGTTTAGTTTCTCTATGGTAATTTGTAAATTAATTACTTTATTTTCTTGAAGCCACATATCTACATTTTTTAGTTTCCTATATAATGGGGTTTTATGACTAAATGCCTTATATTTTAAAAGTTCTTCCTCCCTATTTTTACTATACTTTTTATCACTAAAATACCACTGAAAATATCTTTTAATTTTATAATATGCTTTTCCTAGTATTAACCTAATCTTTGATCTGTTTTTAGGTCTTAATTTAGAGTACAAAACCATTCCTCCCTTTTTATACTAACTACTCTACAATCCCTATTATTTAATATTCTTTATATTCATCTTAAAAACCTTTGTTATTAGTAAAATTATTCCTATAACCATTATATCAAATATATTTACTAAAACTTATAGCCTTATTTTTAAAAATAATATATAATATTTAGTGACTCGAAATTAATTTATCAATAATTATATTGGAGTGATTTATTATGGAGGAAAGAAAAGTCTTTTTTAAACAAAAACTTAATACTTATAATAGCAAAGTAAATATAGTAAATGGAATTTTTGCAATAGTAGCTATAAACTTAGTTAACCCCTACTTTTCTAAGTTTGCCTTAAGATTAGGAGCCAGCGATTATCAAATTGGGCTATTATCTTCTTTACCTGCCTTATTTAGCGTACTAACTTTAATTATGGGTGCTGTTATAATAGAAGGTTCTACAAATAAGAAAAAAACAACTTCACTAATAATGTTTTCCCATAAAGCTTTTTATTTACTATTAGCTGTTGTTCCCTTTATGCCTGAAAACTACCAATCTTGGGTTTTTGTTATCTTAGTGGGGATAATGAACCTTCCTGGTTCAATATCAATAACTGGATTCCAATCCAGTATCGGTGATATATTTGACGAAAGAGCAAGGGGTAGAGCAATGGGTCTTAGAAATAGATACTCTGCTATTTTCGGTATGATAGTTGCTTTTACTTCCGGGCGACTTCTTACTATAATACCTAACAACAATAGTGAGACCATAATTTTATATCAAGTATTTTTCATAATTGCATTTATTTTCGCTCAAGGAGAAGTATTATCCTATTTAAAATTTAGAGGGATAAGAAAAGTGAAGCAAGAAAAAAATGCAGGTTACTTAAAATCTTTAAAAGTAGTACTAAAGAACTTGCCAAAACAAAGAAAATTCATAATATTTACATGCTGTTCCCTTTTATTTCACTTTGGTTGGCAAATGGGTTGGCCTCTATTTAGTCTTTATACCATTGACTATCTTAATGCCGATGAAACATGGTTGGGGATAATTTCTGTTGCCAGCAGTCTATCTTCAATACTAACCTATACATTATGGGGAAAATTAGCTGATAAATATGGTAATAGTATAATGTTAGGTATCTCTACCTTTGGTATGGCAATTACCCCTATACTATATGCCGCTTCAAATAGTCTTATAGCCTTAGTTCTATTTAATGTAATTATTGGTGTTTCTGTAGCTGGAACTGTTCTTATACTGTTTAATATTTTACTAGAAGTTATACCTTCTCAAAATCGAACCATATATATAGCAATATACAATACTTTGATCAATCTATCAGCCACTATATCTCCAATAATAGGTGTTCGGCTAAAAAAAGACTTCAATATATATTTAGCTTTAATAATTGTAGGTATTTTAAGGTTAATAGGAAGTGCCAGCTTCTTTTTAAGAAATAAGTTTATAAAAAAAGCTAAGTAAATGTCACTGAAAAAAAATGACTTTACTTAGCTTTTTTATATACATTAAACATACTAAACCTTTATTATAAAATAACAATTTTTTGTTAACAGTTGATAAATCTATTTATTATCAAAAAACTATGTGATAAAATCAGAGAGGATGTTCTACAATATTATTTTAAAATATATATTAAATATTCCCTATTATAAATCTTTTTACCACTTCAAATATACCATATAACCAACATTATTTTTGACCTATATCTTGTACAAAAAGGGAGGATATATTATGAAAAACGTTTTTAAAATTTTTATAAGTGATGTAAGAAATATATTAAAAAATAAAATAGCACTAATTATAGTATGTGGTTTATTGATATTACCTTCCCTTTATGCTTGGTTTAATATCTATGCATCTTGGGATCCCTATGGAAATACTGGGGGAATCAACGTTGTCATTTGTAATAATGACTTAGGGGGAAAAATAGAAAGTAAAAATATTAATATTGGTAAAGATATTGTAAGTAGTTTAAAGGAAAATGATACTCTAGGTTGGACTTTTATAAATGAGGCCGATGAAGCCATAGAGGTTGTGAGAAAAGGAGAAGCCTATGCTACCATAATAATACCAAAAGACTTCTCTGAAAAAATGAGTACTGTAATAAGTGATAATCCTATGAAACCATCCTTAGAGTATTATGTTAATGAAAAGATAAATGCTATTTCACCTAAGATTACAGACAAGGGAGCTTCAGTTATTCAAAATAAAATTAGTACCACCTTTGTTGAAAGTGTAACCCAGCAGGTTTTTTCAATGCTACATGAGGTTGGTATAGACGTAAAGGATAATGCACCGTTATTTAGTGCATACGACGAAAGTCTAAATAACTTAATAAAAGATATCCCTATAGCAATTAAAAGATTAAATGCAAATGCTGAAACAATAACTGACGGTTCAGAGCTTATATCCCTTTCAGCTGAAGATATGACTTTGTTTAATAATGTTTTCAATGATCTAATATCCTTTTCCACTGATTTTAAAAAGGATCTAGATAAACTAAATTATAATACAAAGGATGTCTCAAGAGAACTTGTTGAAACTCTCAACTTAACTAAAGTTTCTCTCAAAGACTTAGATAGTAACACTATGAAGTTAAAAGAGAAAGTTATATTAGAAAAACCGGACTTTGCAGAAACTCTTAATGAAAGCTCTAATAATCTAAAGAAGTTAGGTAAAGACATGAACTCCGTGAAAGAAAGTCTTAATGAATTTAATGAAGATATTTCTCCTGAATTAAATTCATTATATGATTTAACCGAAGAACAACTGATAGACCTTGAGCATCTATTAAATAAAATGGCTTATTCAGACCTTCATGGTGACAATGTCCATGAGGTAGCAAAATCAATACATGAACTAAACTCTAAAATAGAATCTAATCTTTTAAAATTAGATTATGGTGTTCAAAATGCTATTGAACCTATTAATACTAAGTATATTTATTTAGATAATATATCAAAAAATCTTTCTAAATTATTTGAGGAACTTAATAGCAAAGACCAAACCACAGATAAAGCTAATAATATATGTGATGACATCCTTATAAACATTAATGAACTAAGAAATGGAATCAATAATGAGAAATCCTTGTTATTAAGAACTCTAAACTCTATAGAAAAGGATCTTATAAATATAAAATCTAATAAAAGTATTGATACTTCAATTGCTGACTTAAGGTTACAGCAAAAAAAATTGACAGTATATACAAAGCAATACTCTATTCTAAAGACCCTATTAGAAAATACCCATGGTAGAGTTGAACCCACTTTAAGCTTTATTAAATCCATGGATAACACAACTAGTAATATTGATAAGGATGTAAATAGTTTTATAGATAGTTTTCATTACTACTCAGAATCTTCCAGTAATGATATAAGAAAAGCTAGAAAAAGCCTTAGAAAAATTAATCTGCTATTGAATAGGGAAAGTAATTACTTAACCCCTCTTATAAAAGAGGTATCTGACATTTCTTTAGCTAGGCTAGAGGATATGTCGGTCTTATTAAATGATGTATCTAATAACATTGAAAATAATAATAGATTAGAAAATTCTTTAAGTCATATGCACAATTTGAATACAAATATGATTAGTAATATTGATAATCTAATTATAAAAATTAATACCGATTTAACCTCTACTGTAAAAAGATATCTATCAAGTGCCTCTAATTTTTCTGGTGATATTAACGAACTATTAGTAAGTATAACTGAAAAATCTAAGCTTATTGAAGACTTTTTAAAAAAGCTAAGCCACAATGGGAAAATTGCTGCTAAAGACATGATTGAAATTGGAAAAAAATTACCTAAAATACGTCAGAACCTAATATTAGTAAATAATAAAACCGATGAATTTAGCAAAAAACTTAATATTGATAAATTTATAAATAGAGTTAAAAACAATAAAGGTATTGTAGCAGATTTTATGGCATCACCGGTTGAATTAAGTGCCCATCCTTTATATTCAACAAAAAACTATGGAAGTGCTATGACTCCTTTTTATACAACATTGGCTCTTTGGGTTGGAGTTTTGGTTTTATCTTCATTGCTTACAACTGAAAGTAAGAATGTAAACTTTAAACCAACTCCATTACAAAATCATTTGGGTAAATTCCCATTATTTGCCCTATTGGCAATCATTCAAGGTTTAATAGTTTCCTTAGGAGATATACTATTATTAAAGGTTTCTGTTTCACAACCTGTTCTATTTATAAACTTAAGTATGTTTTTGAGTTTAGTATTTTGTACCATAATATATACTCTAATCTCCCTTTTTGGCAATGTGGGAAAAGCCATGGGGGTTATACTATTGGTACTACAAGTAGCTGGATCTGGAGGAACCTTCCCGATACAAATGACCCCTCCATTTTTCCAAAAGCTCTATGCATGGTTACCCTTCACCTATGGTATAGGAGCCTTAAGGGAAGCTGTAGCTGGAGTATATTATCCCTCCCTTAGAAGTGATATTATTACTTTGATTATTTACTTAGTAGTATTCTTAGTAATTGGAATATTATTTATAAGTAGAACCCACAAATATATGGAAAAGATATCCCATAAGCTTGAGGAATCGGGAATTACTGAGTAAAAAACTCCTTCTGACATTAATGTCAGAAGGAGTTTTTTATACCCTTCTTCTAAATCAGTATCTATTCCATTATACCGATTAATATAGTCGCAATACTAGTAATAAAAAATTCCATAATAAATATTATATATGTTAAAATATAATTATCAATTTAACAGTTACTCTAAGGAGGGTTTTTATGAATTTATATAATAAAAATATATTATCTAAAGTTATTAATCTCGAAACAGTACTATGGATAAATGAAGATAAACCTAATTTTAATGATATATCTAATACATTAGCTCTAGACTATAAGGATATAGAAGATGCTTCTAATAGATTAGATAAATTTTCTCCCCTTATAAAAAAATTATTTCCAGAAACAGGAGATGGAATAATAGAATCTCCTCTAGAAACTGGTGGCATATTAAAGCAGGCTCTTGAAAATACATATAACTTAAAAATAAATGGGGATATATCGGTAAAGTGTGATAGTCATCTTAAGGTAGCCGGTTCTATTAAAGCCAGAGGTGGTATATATGAAGTATTAAAACTAGCTGAGACCATAGCTATAGATGAGGGGCTTTTAGATATTAATGATGACTACTCAAAACTTGCAGAGCCAAAGTTTAAAGAACTTTTTTCAAAATATACAGTAGCTGTGGGATCCACTGGTAATTTAGGTTTAAGCATAGGTATAATATCGTCTGCACTAGCCTTTAATGTGGATGTTCATATGTCCAGTGATGCTAAGGAGTGGAAAAAGGAAAAATTAAGAAAAAGAGGAGTAAATGTTATAGAATATGATGATGACTATACTAAAGCCGTGGCCCAGGGTAGGAAACAATGTAAAAACAATAAAAATTGTCACTTTGTAGATGATGAAAATTCTAAGGATTTATTCCTAGGTTATAGTGTTGCAGCCCTAAGGTTAAAAAAACAACTTAAAGAAAAAGAAATATTAGTGGATGAAAAACATCCTTTATATGTTTATCTTCCCTGTGGTGTAGGGGGTGCTCCAGGGGGGATAGCCTTTGGACTTAAACATGTTTTTGGTGATAATGTTCACTGTTATTTTGTTGAACCCACAGAGGCTCCCTGTATGTTACTGGGATTATTGACTGGGAAATATGATAAGTCCAGTATAAAGGATTATGGTATAAGTGGTGTGACTGAAGCAGACGGCCTTGCGGTTGGGTCACCATCTAAACTAGTATCTGAAATAGCAGATAAATTGTTAGATGGGATATATACCACCGAAGATAATGAATTATTTAAATTACTTAAGATATTGAAAGATAGTGAGAATATAAAGATAGAACCATCAGCAGCATCAAGTCTTCTAGGTCCCAATTTAATTGAAAGCAATAAAAATAGTCATCATATATGTTGGCTAACTGGGGGATTGTTTTTGCCTGATAGGTTATATGAAGAGATGTATAGAGTAGGAGGTAGATAATTAATTTATCTACCGGCCTCTCACACCACCGTACGTACCGTTCGGTATACGGCGGTTCACTAAGACAATCTGAATTTTTCATACTGTGAAGATAAACTTGTAAAGC
>NZ_JBAKFX010000086.1:0-10139 GCF_037577855.1 Dethiothermospora halolimnae
TTTTGCCGCCGACTTCCTTCAGATTCCACCTCACGGTGGACACCCTTGTCTTCAGCTAGCACCTATATCACCTTCGGTGTTCGGGACTTTCACCCTATAGACTGTGTCCATGCTGGGCACACATATAAAGGGAAAAAATCTTTAAAGATTTTTCCCTTTGTATATTAATCCTGTGTTATTTTAGACTAATCGTTATGGTTTTTATATTATTCGTACCTGTATAAGAGTCATATTTTATTACAACTACATTTTCACTTTTCCAATTCATACTATAATCATTATTAGTGAAAGGCCTGCCTCCATTATCTGCCGAAATATTATATTGGGGTAATAATTTCTTGAAAATAACATACTTAGGTATGTAGACGTTACTCCAACCTCCCAATAGAAATGTACATTCTTCTATTATTATAGTGTTTGTACCCCTAGGAGATTTAAAGTAAAAGTCTTTTTCTTCTGAACGTAGTATAAATCTAAAGCTATATATTAAAATTAATATAATTAAAACTGGATATATCATAAAATTTCTAATCTTGCTCTTATTAAAAATAAAAAAAACTGAAAATAGTATAATATATCCTAAAATGTATGGTACAATATCCCAAAGTAAATATAGCTCAAAAAAATGCTTTAAAAATAATAACACAATTTGTATAATGAGTAAAATAAAAAATACATATCTAGCAATTCTTTTTATAGTTCTATTAAACATTTGCCCCCCTATTAATCATAAAAAAATTTTTATTAACTTAATTATAATTATATATAAAACAACTATATTTTTCCATAGATATATTGATTGTTAACTAAGTAATCCTTTCAATATTAACAAATTCCCTTTCATATGCTCAATCCTTTTCATGCCAACTAAAATATTATTAACCCCCTCTGTCTTACATATAAACTCTAAATAATCCCTAACTGTTTTACCTTCTTTTAATCCCTTTGCTTTCCCTATGGAACCACTGGTATTAACTTTTATACCATAGTGGTTTGCAGCCTCTATTATTGTACATCTTTTACCATTAACCACTTGGGTCTTGTTCTTATTTGCTTCTGGTCTGTCTAAGTTATATGGTAACATAATATGTTTAAAATTATGATTTTTATTAATTCCTTCAACAACCTTCATAACCTTTTCTAATGATAAATACAAGTCTTTATTTTCCTCTATTTGAAAGGCATCCCAAGTTGCCATTCCGTATTCTTTAATTTTTCCTATCTCTACTTGTTCTTCATAAAACTCAATTACTTTTTCCAAATTCTTATAAAACTCATCTTCTCCCAAAACACTAATAGATAATTCAGGTTCATGTATGTAGTGAATGTCAATGGTTTCAATATTCATATGTTCTCTGCTTAGATTTAATGCATATTGAAAATAATTGGGGTTCATAGTTAGTCTTAAATTTTCATACATATAAACATCTTCTCTTTTTAAAATACCAGCATCTATAAATTTTGTCTTTAAATAATCCACTGGTTTTAACATAATTTCCCCATCTCCAGGAATAATTCCAGCCTTTGATGATATAACAATCTCTTCTCGATTTATTAACCCCTCTTCAATTAACTCAGTTAAAACTTTTCCAATGTCCCTTTCAGAAATCATACCTCTATAATTTACAGCAGTATCTATTAAATTTATACCATTAGTCAGTGCATATCTTATAGCCTGTTGATAAAGTTTAGAATCTTCTTCACTAAAGTTTCCAAGGTGAGTTCCTAACCCCAATTTACTTGTGCTAAAATTTTCTCCTTCTACAATCATAGAGTCGACTACTTTAGACCTCTCAAAATAAGCATTTGTTCCCTTTAATGTTGCATATCCTTTTATCATAGTTCTCTCCCCCTTATATAATAGTTCTTTAACTTTAGCAATGTAACATTTAACTTTTCTAAAGATAGTGATTTTTATTATATAGGACAAATCTAGGAAATATAAGTCTTTTTTTACATTGTCTTATATGGTATAATATAATTAGAAGGGGGAAGTGAAGTCTTAAGACTTCACTTCCCCCTTCTAATTATATCTATTACTTCACCTTACCTACTGGCGACATATATAATACAAATTCATCTTCTCCATCTACTTTTATCAATTCATTCATTTTATCTTGATCATATGCCGCTATAGCGCAGGTTCCACATCCAATGGATTCTGAGGCTAAGTAAAGATTTTGTGCCATATGACCGGCATCTAAAAGCATTACTTTGTGGGATACTATATCATATCTCCATTCTCCCCTGTAAGGTATACAACTCCAAATAAAATTAACAGCTGCAGTCCCCGCAAATTTCTGTCCCAATGTTCCCTCAGTAATTTTTTTAGGTATTTCATTACACTTATATAAAAGAATTAATTGGTGGGACAAAGGAAGATAACGATATACCCCTTTCTCAAGCCCCTGAACATTCTCAACAGCGAGATATGTTTCAAATGGATGTCTAGCACCTCCCGATGGTACGGTTCTAAGAGTAGCATAGTTGTCTCCCTTTACATCTTTTACCCCTTGAGTAGTCCAAAGTAAATATGATAGTTCCTCTAAAGTTATACTTTTATCTGTATATTTTCTATGACTTTTTCTATCATTTATACATCTCAAAATACTATTCTTTTTTAGTATACTATTTTCTATATTAGGTAAATCAATAATTACCCTCTCTTTATCATATGGCTTTTGTAATGGGGGTTGAGGTAATTGTTTTTGTTGATCCGACTCTATATCTTGTTCAAAATCAGATTTCATAAACTTTCTATATGTTTTATACTTTTCCATAGTTTATCACTTCCTTAATGTCTCAGTTTGTTTTATTTTACCATTATTAGGTTTCAATATCAATAACTAGATGTCAATACCAGTCTTAATATTATACTAATAGTTTAAACTTTCAATCTCTAAGTTTAGAGGTACCTTAAGTTTTTATATAAACCACTAATTATTTACTTAAATAGTGTTCTAATATATAATAAAGTTATAAATAAATTTATGGAGGGTATTTTTATGAACTGGAGTAGTACAGATATTGCTAAGGCATCTGTAAAAATGGCTATATCATCCTCTAGAGAGGCTGAAAACAAATTAGTTCACAGTTTTAATAAAAAAGAAATAAAAACTGCCGCAGTAGATATTGGAGGGAACTTAATAGATTCCATACCTAAAATTATCGAAAGGGCTTTGGTGGCATCTAAAAGAAGTGGTATTATTAAGGATTGCCATGTTCATGATGGTGCCGTAGCTGGAGCTACTAGAGAAGCTATAATGCAAGTATCAACAAAGGCCAATGGACTAAATGTTGGAGGAAAAATTGGAATAGCAAGATACAAAGAGCACTTAAGTGTTTGTATATTTATGAGCATAGGGTTATTACATCTTAATGAAGTAGTTATAGGTCTTGGACATAGATCCATCCCTGAAATAAATTAGAGAATAAAGACGCCTTTGACCCGCCTTTGTTCTATGCAGAGTCCAAGAATAAGAGCACAGGGAGTTAGTGATCCCATTATCAAATTTCTTGACAAAATGAAATAACTTAGATATAATCGATAATAATTTAAAGTAGAATAGTAGATTAAGTAGTTTAGTAGATAATATGTAGAATGGTAGATATGTAGGATATAGTGATGTAAATAAACCTTAGAGAAGGTGTATCTAGGGTCTATTTAATTACGTTTCAAACTTTCCTATGGAAAGTTTTTTTATTATATAATAAAATATTTAGGAGGATGGTAGAATGGTAGGTAAAAGATTTATTTCTATTGGTTTAATCGTGTTAATATTCATGTCAATTTTAGGTGGTTGTGAAAAATCACCCTCTTCAGAAACAGCTTCACAAAAGGAATTATTCAAAATAGGTATAACCCAGTTAATTGAGCATCCTGCTCTTGATTCTAGTCGTAAAGGTTTTATTGATGCTTTAAAATCAAAGGGTTTTAAAGATGGAAAAAATATAGATATAGATTTTCAAAATGCTCAAGGGGATATTCCCACAGCTGAAATTATTGGGAAGAACTTTGTATCCCAAAATAAGGATTTGATTTTAGCCATAGCAACTCCATCGGCTCAATCGGCTTATAATGCCACTAAAGATATACCTATTTTAATAACTGCTGTAACAGATCCTGTTAAATCTGGCTTAGTAAAAGCAATGGACAAATCGGATACAAATGTTACAGGAACCAGTGATGCTATGCCTATAGACAAACAATTCCATATGATTAAAAAGTTAATCCCAAAAGCAAAAAAAGTAGGTATTTTATACAATACCAGCGAAATTAACTCTGAAATCCAAGTTAATAGAGCAAAAAAAACTGCTAATGACCTTGATCTAGAAATAATAACCACAGGGGTAACAAATATAAACGAAGTATCCCAATCCCTAGATGCTTTACTTAATAAAGTTGATGTTTTATATACTCCAACTGATAATTTAGTGGCATCTGCTATGCCTTTGATTTTTAGTAAGAGTATTAAAAAGAATATTCCCATAATAGGTGCAGAGAAGGCCCACGTTGAAGGAGGAGCTTTATCTACTGAGGGTATAGATTATTATAAACTAGGTCACAAGACTGGATTAATGGCAGTGGAAATTATAGAAGGTAAAAATCCTAAAGATATGCCCATAGCCACTTTAGATGATACCCAAAGTATTATAAACCTTAAAGTAGCTAAAAAGCTTAATATAGAAATACCTAAGGATATACTAGATTCTTCAATAATTATTGAAGGAGGTAAATAGTATGATGGGCTTTTGGATTAATATATTAGAACAAGGCTTAATCTTTGGAATAATGGGACTTGGAGTTTATATAACCTATAGTATACTTGACTTTCCTGATTTATCTGTAGACGGTAGCTTCCCCTTAGGAGCTGCAGTAACCGCCTCTGCTTTAACCTCAGGAATTAATCCCTTTTTAGCTATGATACTATCTTTTTTAGCCGGGATGCTTTCTGGAGGTATAACAGGTTTTCTTCATGTAAAGTATAAGATAACAAACCTATTATCAGGAATACTGGTTATGATAGGTTTATATTCTATAAATTTAAGAATCGCGGGAAAGGCAAATGTTCCATTATTTAATGAAAACACACTTTTTATTAGCAACTTAAAACCACTATATATTATATTTATAATAACTATTATTATGAAATTAGGATTAGATTTATTTTTTAAAACTAAGTTTGGATTTTTAGTAAAGGCCACAGGTGATAATCCAAAACTTGTAACTTCTTTAGGCATCCATATCGGCACAACAAAAGTAGTTGCCCTTATGATTTCTGGGGGGTTAGTTTCCTTATCCGGTTCTATTATGGCCCAATATCAAGGATTTTCCGACGTTGGTATGGGTACTGGCATTATAGTAATGGGACTTGCTTCTATAATTCTTGGTAAAACAATATTTAAAAAAGCAAGTTTTATATTATCCACTACAGTTGTTTTAATAGGTTCAATACTATACAAAGCTAGTATTGCCTTTGCCCTTAAACTGGGACTTCCTCCAACGGACTTAAAATTAATAACCTCAGTTATTGTTATTATAACCCTTGCTATTAACAATAGTCATTTTAGCTTTAAAGGTAAAAAAGCATTTAATTTTGGAGGTGAGACCGGTGTTACAAATTAGAAATCTAAATAAAACCTTCAATAAAGGCACCATAAATGAAAAGGTAGTATTTAATAGTTTTTCATTAGATGTTAAAGAAGAGGACTTTATAACCATAATAGGTAGTAATGGTTCTGGAAAATCCACCCTTTTAAATATTATCTCTGGATTGCTTAAAGAAGATGACGGCTATTTAAGGCTCAATAATAAAAATATGGCTAAGATGCCTGAATATAAACGAACAAAATCTATATCAAGGGTTTTTCAAGACCCTTCAATGGGAACATCCCCTTCTATGACCATATTAGAAAACTTATCTATGGCATATAATAAAGGCAAAAAATTTGGTTTATCCATGGGGGTTAATAAAAAGAATATAAAATACTTTAAAGAAATATTGTCTCAATTATCTCTAGGCCTTGAAGATCAACTTAATACCAAAGTTGGATTATTATCCGGGGGACAGAGGCAAGCCTTATCTTTAATTATGGCCACAATGTCACAACCTGATTTATTATTACTTGATGAACATACAGCAGCATTAGACCCTAAAACATCAAAAACAATACTTGATCTAACTAAAAATATAGTTAAGAAAAAGAAAATAACCACTTTAATGATTACCCATAACTTAAATCAAGCTATAGAGGTTGGTAATAGACTTCTTATGTTTCATCAGGGTAAAGTTATTGTGGATATAGCTGGAGAAGAGAAAAAATCTTTAACTATAGATAAACTTATGGATTATTTTCAACAGATTCAATTAAATATGTGTAGGGGCTGAATATATTCAGCCCCTACACAATAGTATACATATCCTCTATTCTATTTTGTACACCTTCATCTTCTAAGAATTCATCAAAGGTAACTTCCTTATCAAAGACTCCCTTTGGAGTTATTTCTATAACTCTATTCGCAATAGTTTGTATAAACTCATGGTCATGGGATGTAAATAACATAGTTCCTTTAAATGCCTTTAATCCATTATTAACTGCCTGAATTGACTCTAAGTCCAAATGGTTTGTAGGCTCATCGAGTAATAAAACATTTGCCCCTGAAAGCATCATCTTAGAGAACATACATCTTACCTTTTCTCCTCCCGATAGAACCTTAGCATTTTTTAATGGTTCGTCTCCAGAGAATAGCATTTTCCCTAGGAAACCTCTAATAAAGGCCTCTGACTTCTCCTCAGAATATTGTCTTAACCAATTTATTAAGTCTAAATCAACATCATCAAAATAAGCTGAATTATCCTTAGGTAAATAATCTGTGGTAGTAGTAACTCCCCACTTAAAACTCCCTTCATCGGGTTCCATTTCTCCCATTAAAATCTTAAATAAAACCGTCTTTGATAGATCACTTCTTCCTAAGATAATAATCTTATCATTTCTGTTTACAGTAAATGAAATATTATTTAAAACCTTCACACCATCAATTGTCTTACTGATACCCTCCACAGTTAATATATCTTTCCCAGCTTCCCTATTAGGAGAAAAACCAACAAAGGGATATCTTCTTGATGACGGTTCTATATCTTCTATTTTGATTTTATCTAAAAGTTTTTTCCTTGAAGTTGCCTGCTTGGCTTTTGATGCATTGGAACTAAATCTTGCAATAAAGTTTTGAAGTTCTTTAACCTTTTCTTCTTTTTTCTTATTTTGTTCCTTCATTAATTTTAATGCCAATTGACTTGATTCATACCAAAAGTCATAGTTTCCAACAAATAGCTTAGCCTTCCCAAAGTCAATATCAAGCATATGGGTACAGACATTATTTAAAAAGTGTCTATCATGGGAAACAACTATAACTGTTTTTTCAAAGTTAATTAAAAACTCCTGTAACCAATTTATAGCCTTAAAGTCCAAATGGTTTGTAGGCTCATCTAGTAATAAAATATCGGGACTTCCAAAAAGGGCTTGGGCTAATAGTACCTTTACCTTTTCATTGGCTCTCAATTCCTTCATATTCTTATCATGTAATTCCTTTGTTATACCTAAACCCATAAGTAGCTTTTCAGCATTCATCTCTGCTTCCCAGCCATCTAGTTCTGCAAACTCAGCCTCTAGCTCAGATGCCTTTATTCCATCCTCTTCACTGAAATCCGGTTTCTGATAAAGGGCATCCTTTTCCTTCATTATTTCATGAAGTCTTTTATGTCCCATAATCACTGTATCTAAAACTTTAAATTCATCAAATTCAAAGTGATCCTGCTTTAGTACTGCTAATCTTTCCCCTGGAGTTATAGATACATCCCCTTCACTAGGTTCAATGTCTCCTGATAATATCTTTAAGAAGGTTGATTTACCTGCTCCATTGGCTCCTATTACTCCATAGCAGTTTCCTGGGGTAAATTTAACATTTACATCTTTAAATAATTTTTTGTCTCCAAATCTTAGTCCTAAACCTGTTATTGTAATCAAAGTAGTTTGTTATACAGCCATCTGTATAACGTCCCCCTTTCAGTTTTTTTATGCATATAAAAAATCCCACAGGCTACTGTGGAATTTTTATCAACATCTCTAATTATACACTCTTTTATAGTATTATTAAATAGTTTTTATAAAATAAGTTAATTTAGTTTTTATTCCCTAGTTATACCCCTTTATATCTCTGTCTTCCCAGGGTAAAATGGGTTATAATGGCAATGGAAACTAATATAAATCCTGCTACACAAACTCCTGTCCATCCATGTTTATTATAACTATAGGAACCTAAAAATGATCCCAATGAACCAACAAAGAAGTAGCATGACATAAATATAGAGTTAAATCTATTTCTAGCAGGGGAATCTATGGCATTTATCCTAGCTTGATTTGATACCTGTGATGAATTAACTGAAAAGTCCAGTATAGTTACACCTATTATAAGCCCTATCAAATAACTACCAAATAAGTATAGTATAACAAAGGACATAAATGCCAAAGTTGCCGAAACCCCTATCGCAAACCTTGGAGACTTCTTATCACTTAATGTTCCCATATAGGGTACTAGAAAGACTCCCACTATACCTACTAAACTAAATAACCCTGCCACTTCTGAACCTAAGTTATATACCGGCGAGTCTAAATAAAATACTATAGATGTCCAGAACAATTGAAATGATGCAAATATACAGGGGCCTATTATAGAAGATGACCTTACCACTGGATTATTTTTAATAATTCCTACTAAAGATTTCATTATATCAATATATCTATCCTTAGAATTAGCTTTACTGGTTGGTAAAAACCTTTTAAGGGTCAGTGTTAATATTGTTATTAAAAATATTGATATAATATATACTGCTCTCCATCCAAGTCTAGGTCCTACAAAACCACTTACAACCCTAGCCGATAAAATACCCGTTATAAGTCCACTTATTATAGTTCCTATAACCTTTCCTCGTCTATCAGGTTTGGCTATACTAGCTGCAAAGGGAACTAAAAGTTGAGTTATAATAGATGAAAATCCCAATAAAAAACTTGCAACAAGTAACCAATAAAAATTCATGGATACACTGACAAGAACTAAGGCTATAGCAGAAAGGGTTAAAACCTTAAGAATTAAGGATTTCCTTTCCTTTATATCCCCAAGGGGAATTAAAAAAAGCATTCCAAAACCATAACCTAATTGGGTCAATGTAGCCACTAAACCTATATTCTCCCTAGATACATTAAAGTCCTTAGCCATAAGTCCTAAAAGAGGCTGGTTATAACAAGTACTTGCTATGGTTAATCCCGATGTTATTGCCATTAGTAGAATGAGACCTTTGGTTAGTTTTATGTTATTATTATTCAAATAAATACCTCCCTTAGTATTTGTTAATTATAAAATACCAAATATAAGGTCTTATTTGTATGTTACTTTGTTCTAATATATTTATGCAAAACTTTTTCGATTTCATTAACTTTTTCTTTACTCTCTTTTATATTAAGTCTATATTCTATTTCCTTTTTATTATTAGCAATATATTTGATAGTCAAAAAAAATTCCTTATAAAATGGTAGTTCTCCTTCTTCAATATTAAATGACTTAATCTCAGCCCACGTAAAAAAAGTACTTCCAGATCTTATACCATCATTCATTATATAAAAACTTTTTGTTAAATCCATTATTATTATTATCATCATAAATATTATAAATACAGTAGAGAAAACTTTTGTTATTATATAATTTATAGTAAAAATTATATATGTGTGTGCTATTAGTACCAAAACATCTAGTGAATCTGGTAGTTTTTTAGAGTTTATCTTTAAAATAATTTCTCCCGTTCTTCCTCCCTCTATCTCCTTTAACTTTTTTCTCCATTTTAACCTTAGTATTATTTTCATTATAAATAATGTTAATATAAATATATATATAATAGGAAGTCCTATGTCATAGATTTTATTCAACATTATCATCCCCCGTTAAAACCATACTTAATACTTGTATATAACGATTATCTGTAATCTTTTCTATTGAATTCATCATTATTGAAGATATAAAAATAATGCCTATTGAACCTCCTCCTAAACCTCCTATCATAATACTATATTCATTTTTGCCCATTCCC
>NZ_JBAKFX010000087.1:0-9730 GCF_037577855.1 Dethiothermospora halolimnae
GTTTTACAAGTTTATCTTCACAGTATGAAAAATTCAGATTGTCTTAGTGAACCGCCGTATACCGAACGGTACGTACGGTGGTGTGAGAGGTCGGTAGATAAATTAATTATCTACCTCCTACTCGATATGCTGGGAAAAAAATTTTTTTCTGATATAATAAATATGGCTTAAAAAAATAAAATGTATTAAAAACTATTACTTTGTTTTTTATTTAAAATTTACAATCTAAAGTTCAAATAAAGCCATATTTTTAGGCTTATTTGCAGGAGGGAGATGACGGAATGGAGACATTACTAAATAAGATATTAAAGGATAATAAACATTTAACTAGAGAGGGTAAGGTAGCAAGTTATATCCCTGCTTTAAAGAAAGCTAATCAAGATGACTTAGGAATATGTATCGTAGATGTTAATGGAAACACTTATAAAGCAGGTGAATATAATAAAAAGTTTACTATACAAAGTATATCAAAAACAATATCGTTAATGCTGGCCATAATGGATAATGGAGAGGATATTGTTTTTGATAAAATAGGAATGGAACCCACAGGTGATGCTTTTAATTCCATGGTTAAGTTAGAAATGATATCACCATCTAAACCATTAAACCCTATGATTAATGCAGGGGCAATAGCCGTTGCTTCGTTAATAAAGGGAAAAAATGCAGATGAAAAATTTGAAAGGTTGTTAAACTTATTTAGAAAAATATCTAATAATAATAAATTAAATATAAATAAGGAAGCCTATTTATCAGAAAAGGAAACTGGAGATAGAAATAGAGCATTGGCATACTTTATGAAGGATGTTGGCATATTTGATGGAAATGTTGAAGAGATACTAGATGTATATTTTAGACAATGTGCAATAGAGGTTAATTCCATAGATATAGCTAATATAGGCTTATTTTTGGCTAATAGGGGCCAAATACCAAAAACTAGAGAGAAGGTTACAACTGAAAGTATAGCTAAGACTGTAAAAACATTTATGATAACATGTGGAATGTATAATGAATCGGGGCAGTTTGCCATAGAAGTAGGTATACCAGCTAAAAGTGGTGTGGGTGGTGGAATAATGGCATCTGTACCTAATGAAATGGGAATAGGTGTCTTTGGTCCGGCATTAAATGAAAAGGGAAATTCAATTGCAGGCTATGGAGTATTAAAGGATTTATCGGATAAACTTAATTTAAGTATTTTTTAAAAAGGTATAGCAAGTTTACAATTAGATGTATATTATAATTTTAAGAAGGGGAAAGAAATATATAAGTTAAGTAAGGAATTATAGATCATAGATGTAGGTGATTATGTTGGATTTAATTTATAATATAACAGGGGTTAATGGTGATATAAAAATTGATTTTACTAGTGATGGAGTAAAAGATTTAGAAGATGCCCATGGAAGTATCGTTTTTACTTTCTATAATGGGAAGTATGTTATGACATACCACAACAAGCGAAAGGGTTGGGAGTTTCCAAAGGGCAAAAGAGAAAAGGGAGAAACCCCACTGGAATGTGCCCTACGGGAGACCCTTGAAGAAACGGGGGCAATATTAGCATCTATAGAACCCTTAGGTTACTATAATGTTACTTCTGACAGTGGAGTATTTAAAACTGCTATTTATAAAGCCGAAGTTGATAGATTTGAAACAAAACCAAGATGGAGTGAAACTGATTTAGTTAAATTATTTGATATACTTCCCGACAATTTATCCTTTAAAGATGATGTGTATAAGATAACATTAGAATATATTAGGTCAATTGAATAAGATTTAAATACAATAAAACCACGGATATCCGTGGTTTTATTGTATTTAAACTGCACTCTGCACAGAACAAAGAGGGGACAAAATCGCCTTTGTTCCTAACTTTCATCGGTATCAAAATTTTTGGAAAACTTTAATGGCATGTTGTCATCATTATTAGTGGATATGCCCAACATATATAGGGCAGGACAAAATCTAGTTATACCCTCTGCAACTTTCATAGCCCCTAAAGCTATAAGGGAACTTGAATCTTTAGCAACTCCTACTCCGAACATTGTTAATCCACCGGTTATTCTTAAATATGCATCTAAATCTCCTACATTTTTTTTCAAAATAACACCACCTTTTTCATAATAGTCAATTTTAGTTTTCCAAAAAAATATAAAACCTATTACAGATTTATTTTTTTTATTAAAAATTAATCTATATATAGGGTTTTAGGGATTAATTTGTTTATGGATTTTATATATATAGTGAAATATAATATTAATGAGGGGTAGATGAATGGGGGGATATAGTGAGAAAGGGTTTAGGTGTTTTTTTTATTATAGTTTTTATACTTACAAGTACTGTATGTTATGTAAGTGGTGACAATAAAAATGAACTAACAAAAAAAGAGAAAGTAAATCTGTATTTTAGCGACAAAGAAACTTTAAATTTATTATCTATTAAAACTGAGGTTACTTATGATGGAAATAGTATAGAAAAGAAAATAGTAGAAAAATTAAAAAAGGATAGCAAGGATAAGAAATATGATTATATAAGAACCATAGGACCAGATATTACTCTTCTAAGTTTAGAGACTAGAGATGGGACGGCCTATGTTAATTTTTCCAGTGAAAACTTAAATGGAGGTTCAGCTGAGGAGACATTAATGATAGATTCAATAGTTTTATCCCTTACAGAGCTAAAACACATATCAAAAGTTCAGTTTTTGATTGATGGTGAAATAGAGGAATCTCTTATGGGACATATATCTATAAAAGAACCCTTTGATAGGGAAGATGTAACTTCTAAGTATAAAAGTATAAAAAATTAGTTAGGGGATTATACCCCCTAACTACTGTTAAAAATTCATAAATCTAGTATTTTAGAAGTTTAATCCTTCTTTTTTTACTCCTACACTTAAAGATAAGCCGATACATATCATGTTAACCAATAGAAAGGTTCCACCATAGCTTACGAAGGGAAGGGGCACTCCTGTTATAGGTAAAAGGCCCATATTCATACCTATATTTTGGAATATATGAAATAACATCATGGATGCTACACCTATTGGTATCAAGGACCCAAACAAATCAGAAGTATTTTTAGCTATACTTATTAATCTTATAAGCAGGGTTATATATAATAGAATTAATAATAGTCCCCCCAATAGTCCTAATTCTTCAACGATAACAGAAAAGATAAAGTCACTTTCCTTAACAGGTAAATAATTGTATTGAGTTTGAACTCCATTAAATAAACCTCTTCCAAATATCTTTCCAGAACCTATGGCAGTTATAGCTTGGTCAAGTTGGTATAAATCACCGGAGGTATCCGCCGATGGATTAGTTAGATAGGTTATAAAACCCAAAATTCTCTTTTTTTGATACTTATCCCAGGAAAACCAAAGCACAGGCAAACTTGCAAATCCAGCAATTAAAGAAAATAATATATATTTATAGTTTAGACCTGCAACAAAAAGCATTATAGCTGTAAAAAAAACAAAAACCATAGCAGTACCAAAATCCGGTTGTATTGCTATAAGAGTAATAGGAATTGAAGCAAAGATAATAACTTTTAATAAAGTTTTAAGTTCATTTATTGATTCTTGATTCTTATCTATAAACTTAGCTATAGATAAAATCATACCTACTTTAACTATTTCCGACGGCTGAAAAGAAAATCCCAATATTGACAACCAACTTCTAGCTCCCCATTGTTCTCTACCGTATCCAAATATTAACACAGCTAGTAGAAGTAAATTACATATAACATATATAGGGATATATAGCTTTCCAAAGAAGTCATAATCTAAAAATAATATAATACCGATTAGTATTAATCCTAATATGAAAGCTGTTATTTGTTGTTTTAAAAAGGGCATACTACCAAATTTTTTGCTGGCAGTTGCACTTGAAATAATAATAAAACCGTATATAGAGAGAAAAACAGAAGCAAAAAATAATATATAGTCAAATCTCTTCCAAAACTGTCTTCTTTTTTTATCCACAGAAATCATCCTTTACCTTATATCTAAATACTATTTAGATTATACCACATTGTAACTGCTTAAGTCTATAATGGGTAAGATTATAATAAAGGTAATTGGTACATACTTATATGGAAAAATCTGAAAACATATTTTGGGGTATTTGTTTGGGATAATATTCTCCATTTTTTTCATTACAAATATATTCATTGGATATTTGATTTTTATTTTTAACTATATCTTTTAGGCTAGACAATAAGTAATCTATTTCATCTAAAGTGTTATACATACCAAAACTTACCCTAACTAAGCCGGGGGTAGAAGATAAATTTTTAAAAATTAAATTCTTCTGTAATTTTGATATTTCTGTAGAAGAAAGATTTAGTAATCTATGAATATATGGATGGGCACAAAAACAGCCATTTCTAACACCTATACCATAATCATAGGAAAGTATAGCTGCAAGTAAGTCATGGGGTATATCTTGTATATTGAAAGATATAACTCCCACCGTATCCTTGACTTTTTTATTATTAAACTGAGAGTATAGTTTCAGATTATTAATGGCTTTTAATTCTTTTAATATGTGTTTTGTTAGTTTTTTTTCATGTTTTTTTATATTATCCATACCTATTTCATCTAATATTTTACAAGACTCAGCTAAAGCTACAGCACCTACTACATTTGGAGTTCCAGCCTCTTCTTTATCAGGAAGATCTGCCCAATAGCTATTATATTGGGTGACACTTGATATAGTTCCACCTCCTACATATTCAGGCTCCCCTTTTAAAAATATGTTTTTAGGACCTATAAGGGCTCCACTACCAAATGGTGCATACATCTTATGTCCGGATAATACTAGGAAGTCTATATAGTCCTTGCTATTATATCCCTTCATATTAATCTTACGATGGGGAATAAGCTGAGCTCCATCTACCAATAATTTTGAGTTGTATTTATGGGCTAAAGTGGCAATGTGATGGATGTCATTTACTATACCTGTAACATTTGAACATCCAGTTACAGTTACTAACTTAATTCTACCTTTATTAATTTTTAATTTATGTTCTAAAAAATTTAGATCCAAAGTTCCATCATCTAAAATATTGCAATGTATGGTTTTAGATTTATTTCTCCAGGGTAGATCGTTGGAATGATGTTCCATCAAAGTGGTTATGATTATATCATTTTTACTTAATCCTAATCTATAGGATAGTTTGTTTATAGCTTCTGTTGTATTCTTAACAAATATAACTGTATTTTTATCTAAATCACAATTAACAAAATTACCTACTATTTCGTGACATTTATCATATACATCGGTTGATATCCTAGACTTATAACCTGTTCCTCTGTGAATACTTGAATACCATTGTAGAAAATTATTTAGTTTATTAAGTACTGGTTTTATTGTAGGGGTGCTTGCGGCATTATCAAAGTTAACATAATTGACTTTTTTACCATTCTTAGTCATAACCTTCTTATCAATACCAACTACCTGTTTTCGGATGTTATTTATTGAATATGTTTTGTTAAAAAACATAAAAAAGCCCCCTTATTCTATATTTTAACAAATCTTGTGGCATAATCAGCATTTTTACGTACTTTATTTAAATATATTTTAAAAATAAACTGAGTTTTTTATTAAAAAAACTACTTTATAATTATAATATGACTAGGAGCATAATTTGACACAGATATATATGATAAACTTAGTTTAGAAGTTATAGATTGGGTATAATAAGATTATAGAAAAAGAGGTGATATATATGATAATAGGAAGTCATTTATCAACAGCTAAAGGGTTTAAGAATATGGGAAAAGTAGCTGTTGCAATGAAAGCAAATACATTTCAATTTTTTACTAGAAACCCTAGGGGAGGTAAGGCTAGAAAATTAGACGAAAAAGACATTAGAGGTTTAAAGGAAATAATGGATGAAAATAATTTTGGTCCTATATTAGCCCATGCACCTTATACACTGAACATGTGCTCTAAGACAGACAAAACAAGGGACTTTGCTAGAATAGCTTTCAAAGACGATTTAGAAAGACTCGAAAAGTTGCCCTGTAGTTTATATAATTTTCATCCAGGAAGTCATACTGGTCAAGGTGTAGAAAAGGGGATAGAACAAATTGTAGAGATATTAAATGAAACAATAAAAGAGGACACAACCACTACAATATTACTGGAAGCCATGGCAGGTAAAGGTACAGAAATAGGAAGGAACTTTGAAGAGTTAAAAAAAATTATAGATGGGGTTAACTATAAAGGGAAAATGGGAGTTTGTATAGATACTTGTCATATATTTGCGGCAGGGTATGATATAGTAAATGATTTAGACGGAGTCTTAGAAGAATTTGATAGTATAATAGGATTAGATAGATTGAAAGGAATACATTTAAACGATAGTATGAAACCCTTTGGTAGTAATAAAGATAGACATGCTCCCATCGGAGAAGGAGAAATTGGTTTTGATGCCATAGTAAATATAGTGACCCATCCAAAACTTAAAAACTTGCCTTTTTATTTGGAAACACCCAATGATATAGAGGGGTATAAAAGGGAAATAGAAATGCTAAGAAAAATTTCACAATAAAAAAGTCGGCAAAGCCGACTTTTTTTATTGAAGCATGTTATTTTGATATTGAGGTTGTGGCATCATAAGGTCGAATTGACTAAAAGAGTTTTCATCAGTTAACTCAGGCAACTTAATTTCAATATCCCCGTTTATATTAGTTATATTACTATTATATTCTATGTCTAGGTTTAAAGTTGGTAATTGTTCATCTGTAGTACCTATATTGTTTTCTAACTTGTTAAAAGTTTCTTCAAGTTTATCCATATCTATTACAATATCCATTGTACCAGATTGAGATACTACATAACCATCTTTGTTAACGTGGAAATTCATAACTATCCCTTCATCTCCAACAAATTGAATATCTTCTATTTTATCCATGAAACTATTAAACTTATCTTTTAGCATTGCTACATCAAAGGAGTTAAGCATTTGATTTATCTCCTCATCCATTTCTTCTTTAGTCATGTTCTCACTATCTAAGTTGTAAACCATATCCTTTATCATATTTAAATAATCTTTTATACTATCTTTAAGGTCTTCTTTATCTAGAATATAGTTTACAGAATATCTTAAATATTCTTTAGCAGTTTTATCATCAAGTTTTAGTTCATATACACTAACCTTTTCTTCATTAACTTTTTCTTTACCTTTATATGTAACTAATTTTTTGTCAAAATCAAAATCTTTTTCATAGTCCTCCAATAGTTCCAATGATGACTGTTGGAATTTAGTCATAAAGTTTTGCATAAATTCTTTCATGAATTCTTCGGTTTTTTCCATCGTTTCAGCATCTTGACCATCTAACATTTTATCATAATCAGAGTAGTCATATACCATATATTTCTTTCCCATTAACTCAGGATTAACTTGAGCTAAAGTGCCAGATAATATTCCTGGAACTTCCATAACTTGTAACATTTTAAAGTTATCTCCCGACCAGTCATAGTCATGCCAAAGATTTAACTTAACACCAAGTCCACCTAAAGTATAGTCTAAAGTAGATTCTGCTTTAAATTTTGTTAGGTCTTCGTTTTGAACCACTTTTTGATTAATATTGGCTTCAATGTTCTTAAGCATGTTTAAAACCATCGCCATATTTTGAGCCTCTTGTGATGGTAGCTGTAGATTATCAAAAGAAACATCTAACTTAACACTAGCATTTGTTTCATAAGATTTCATAGAGCTAGTTTTTTTGATAGCATCCATTAAATCTTCATTCCCGGCTGTACATCCAGTGAAAGTGATTATGGCTAAAGTGACAACTAACATTACTGCAATAAACTTCTTGTTCTTTTTCATATGGATACCTCCCAATTTTAAAAGTATTATATAGTTTGATTTACTATATTATATTATAGATATACCAATTACACAATCACTTATTAGCACAAAGTGAAAATATGTACAAGTATATTAGAAAATTTATGATTGAATAATCTAAATGATGGGAATGATTTAAAATATAATAAAAATTTAATAAATGTTATCAATGTGGGAAAAAAGAAAGAAATATGTTATACTTATATTGTTAAATACTTAATAATCCTATATTGTAAAGACAAATAGATTATCAATATTAAAGGAGGTACATATAGTTATGAGTACTAATCATGATTTCTTAGAGAGTAAGATTGAAGGATTAAAGGAGCAAGGTGTTTACAGAAAGTTACCAGTTTTAGAAGGAGCAAATGAAGCAGAGATAATGTTAGATGGTCAAAAGGTTATAAACTTATCATCAAATAACTACCTAGGATTTGCAAACCATCCAAGACTTAAAAAAGCGGCTATAGAGGCTGTGGAGAAGTATGGAGTTGGAGCAGGCGCTGTTAGAACTATAGTAGGTAATATGGATATACATGAAGAACTAGAAGATGTTCTTGCAAAGTTTAAAAGAGAAGAAGCAGTTATGGTATTTCAATCGGGATTTAACTGTAATGCAGGTACTATACAAGCAATAACAGAAAAAGGTGACTTAATCATATCTGATGAATTAAATCATGCTAGTATCATTGATGGAGTTAAATTAAGTAAAGCTGATAAAGCTATATTTAAGCATTCAGATATGGAGGATCTAGAAAGGGTGCTTAAAGAAAAGAGAGACCAGTATAATAAATGTCTAATTATAACTGATGGTGTATTTAGTATGGATGGAGATATAGCTAAGTTACCAGAAATAGTTGAGTTGGCAGAAAAATATAATTGTATGACATATGTTGATGATGCCCATGGATCTGGAGTATTAGGAGAAAGCGGTAGGGGTACTGTTGACCATTTTAACCTACATGGTAAAGTGGACTTCTCAATAGGCACACTATCTAAGGCTATTGGAGTTATAGGAGGATATGTGGCTACAAGTAAAGCTGGTCAAGAATGGTTAAACCATAGAGGAAGACCAATACTATTCAGTACATCATTACCACCAGCAGCAGTTGGAGCTATAATAGAGGCTGTAAATATGTTAATGGAAACAACAGAGTTTACTGATAAATTATGGAGCAATGCTAAATACTTTAAAGAAAAGCTTGGTAAACTTGGTTTTGATACTGGACACAGTGAGACACCAATAACACCTGTTATAATAGGTGATGAAGCTAAGACAATGGAGTTTAGTAAGGCCCTTAAGGAAAACGGTGTCTTT
Source organism: Dethiothermospora halolimnae (assembly GCF_037577855.1). NCBI lineage: Bacteria > Bacillati > Bacillota > Tissierellia > Tissierellales > Thermohalobacteraceae > Dethiothermospora > Dethiothermospora halolimnae. Next base: position 9,176 of record NZ_JBAKFX010000087.1, read on the forward strand.
GTATCGGCAATAGTGTTCCCAACAGTACCAAAGGGAACTGGAAGGGTAAGATGCATGATAACAGCAGGACATACAGAGGAACAATTAGATAGAGCAGTAGCGGTGTTTGAAAAGGTTGGAAAAGAGATGGGAATAATATAATTAAAAAGGGCGCCTAGGCGCCCTTTTTAAGTTACAGTTGAGAATTGACAATAGACAATTGACAGTTAAGGTACAAATCGGCTAAAGCTGACTTAGATATATTTCTTAATAAGCTGTGGGATTGCGAATCCCCCAGCAACTGAACTCTTACGACTATCCCAGCAACTGAATTCTTGCTAATCTCCTAGCAACTGAACTTTACTATTATATACTGTCTGTATTTAAAATCGTCTTGAATATATTCAGGACTTACATAGAGAAACATATAACTTACTATAAGCAATAAAAAAGGGGCTGTCGGGAAATAGACAGTTAATAAAAAATAGTATAATGGATATCCATTATATTATTTTTTTATGCAAAAAAGAAAAAAAGGAAGGTTAAAAATAACCTTCCCATTTCCGTTATATAATA
>NZ_JBAKFX010000088.1:0-8657 GCF_037577855.1 Dethiothermospora halolimnae
GTTATATTTTAAATATCATTTGATTACTGTTTGTCAAGGGCGGCTACGGTGGACTTAGTATAATTCCACTGGTTTATCCCAGTATTATCCATAACATTAGTTTTTCATAGAACTTTTTACATTACCATTTAACACTCATATTATACCATTTATATTTATCTAAGTCATTTTATGTTATATTATTTTTAATAATAGTATTTAGGTCAATTACTTTCCATGGATGTAAGATTACTAATTCATATCTACTCTTGCTGTTAGTACTCTTAAATAAGTGAGAATATAAATAGTTGTATTCTCACTTATTTCTCGATAGTGCTAAAAAACATAAATTGAAATTTATAGAAATATACTGTAATATATACCTATGGAGGTGATATTTATCAAAAGTAATAAGTTTTTAAATTTAAAGAATTTAGCTATTATTTGTCTTTTAATATCTTTAGTATTTAATATTATCATTTATAAAGATTATAAATATCAGAAACATTTTTTCAATAGATACCGTGATATTATAGAATCTCATTCTATAAACTCAATTGACGATGCAAAGTCAGATGTTGAAGCATTAAATATAGTAAACTCTCCATATGCTAAAGTTAAGCGTTTGATTATGGCAAGTAGGGAAGTAATGAATACTTCAAAACATATCGGTGACTATTCAATTTATTTAGATTATAAAGATAAAGATAGAGGGTACGGTGGAAACTACCGTGCTTATAAATTTTTTAATCAATATAGACTTGTTCTAGAAAACTGGGCAGCAGCTATACAATTTAAAGACGTAGAAAATCAACCTTCAGATGAAGATATTAAAAATATGATTAAGGATTTAGATAATATTAAAAATGCCTTAATAGAACAACCGGAAGATTTAACAATGGATAAGTTAAATAATATAATAAAGAGATTAATAGAAGAAACTAAGACAGAAGATGTTAAAGAGTTTTTGCGAGAGGCAAATATATTTTTAGGTAAGTAGTTATTTATAATGAGTAGGGACTGGATATCCAGTTCCTACTTTATTTTTATATAAAAATAAATTAAAAGTAATGTTTCCCACCCTTAAAGAATATACATATTATTAAACAATAAGACATCCGGACATCATCACTGGTAAAGGGGGAGGGATAATGAGAAAGGTAGTTGATATTGAAAAGGATATAAAAAAGGAGATATCAAAAGATATCACATGTACCCAGTGGCATTCATCGGTTCTATTAGAGGGGGTAGTGGATACGTGGGATGAAGTTGTTTTAGCTGGGAAAATTGCCGCTAAAGGTGGATATAAAGGTGTAGTTAATAAACTAGAGGTAAAAAATTTAAATATACCGGATATGAAAAAACCATTAATTAGTGACAATATATTGGACAAGAAAAGGGTAGATGTTCTTATAATTGGAGGGGGAATTACAGGAGCCTCTATAGCTAGGGAGTTATCAAAATGGAATGTTAGTATATTATTAGTTGATAAAGAAGAAGATCTTGCTATCCATGCTTCCTCTAGAAATGATGGAATGATACATCCAGGGATTAGTCCTAAACCAGGAAGTAAAAGAGCTAAGTTTAATGTTAAGGGTAATAAGATGTATAGTAGGATAGCTAAAGAATTAGACGTTCCCTTTAGAAGAATAGGATCTTTAATATTATTTGATAAGAAATTTATGAGACTTGCTATGCCCTTTATAAAAAGAAGGGCAAAACTAAATGGAATAGAGGGGATAGAGTATCTTAATAGAAAGAAAATACTAGAGCTAGAGCCATCTATAACTGAAAATATAACCGGTGGTTTTTATATTCCCAGTACAGGGGTTTTGTCACCCTATAAGATGACCATAGCCTATGGTGAAAATGCAGTACTAAATGGTGTGGAGATATCATTTAATACTTTAGTAAAATCCATGGAGAAAAAACACGGTAAAATAATATCTGTTAAAACCAATCGAGGAACTATATGTCCTAAAGTGGTTATAAACGCAGGGGGAATATATAGTGATAAAATAGCAGATATGGCAGATGATATGTTTTTTACAATACATCCTAGAAAGGGAGAAATTATATTAATAGATAAGAAAAAAGGAGAATTATTAGATACAGTAGTAGCTAAACCATCAATCGGAAGTACTAAGGGAAATACAAAGGGAGGAGGCATAGTTAAGACAATAGATGATAATTTACTGATAGGTCCTGATGCCTATGAACAACCCTATAGAGAGGATTATACAACTAATCGAGATAATATATCAAATCTTATGGAGAAATTCTTACCATTGTTGCCTAAACTGTCATCTAAGGATGTAATAACCTATATGGCTGGAACTAGAGCCTCTACATATGAAGAAGATTTTATAATAGAAGCTTCAGAATACGTTGCTAATCTAATCCATGCAGCAGGAATTCAGTCTCCAGGTCTTGCTTCAGCCCCTGCCATTTCCGAGGAAATAGAGAAAATAACTATAGAGAAATTAAGTAAAATAACCAATGTTAAAAGAAAAGAAAATTGGAATCCAATAAGAAAAGGTATACCTAGGTTAAATGATATGGATATTGGTAAAAGGAATAAGTTTATAAAAAACAATCCTAATTATGGAGAAATAGTATGTAGATGTGAAGAGATAAGTAAAGGGGAAATTATAGAAGCTATACATGCACCTATACCTGCTAAAACCGTTGATGGTATAAAAAAAAGAGTAAGGCCTGGAATGGGAAGATGTCAAGGGGGATTTTGTATGCCCTTTATAACTAAAATAATTGAAGATGAGTTGGGAACTGATATGACTAAAATAACTAAAAAGGGAAAAGGCTCTGAACTTCTTGTAAATAAAACTAAGGATAATAATATATATGAAAGTAGGGAGGTAGGGGGACAAGAGCATGAAAGAGTATGATTTAGTGGTATTAGGAGGAGGCCCAGCAGGATTAGCAGCTGCCCTTAAGGGATATGAAAAAGGAGTTTCCACATTAATAATTGAAAGGGAAAAGAGAGTCGGGGGAATATTAAAACAATGTATACATGATGGCTTTGGAATAGTAAAGTTTAAAGAAAGACTAACTGGACCAGAATATGCCCAAAGATATATAGATATGGTGAAAAATAAAGATATATCTATAATGACGTCTACCTTTGTAATTGATGTTAAAGGGGGGAAGGACGGTTATATTTTAACCATATTAAATCCCAATAATGGTGTGATAAAGATAAAGGCAATATCATTAATCCTAGCCAATGGATGTAGGGAAAGAACGGCTAAACAGGTATTTATCCATGGAAATAGACCAGCAGGGGTTTTCACTGCGGGAACGGCACAATACTATGTAAATATATTGGGATATCTTCCATGTAAAAAATGTGTTATACTTGGGAGCGGTGATATTGGACTTATTATGGCCAGAAGATTAACATTGGAAGGAACTAAGGTTTTAGGGGTATATGAAGCTAAAGATATACCATCGGGTTTAAATAGAAATATATATCAATGCTTAATTGACTATGATATACCATTGTATCTATCCCATACAATAACAAGGGTGATAGGAGATAATAGGGTAGAGGCAGTGGAAATCTCAAAGGTAGATAAAAATATGAAACCAATAAAGGGAACTGAAAAGATAATTGAATGTGATGGAGTAATATTATCGGTGGGACTAATCCCAGAAAATGAAATAGCGGAATTATTAAATATAGATATTGATGATGATACAAAAGGTCCCTATGTTGATCAAAACTTTATGACAATGAAGGATGGAATATTCTCCTGTGGAAATGCCCTTCATGTAAATGATTTAGTAGACTATGTTTCGGAAAGTGGAGAAATAGCTGGGGAAAATAGTGCTAGATATATAAAAGAAAGAAATGAAAGAAAACTGATAAAAGTTAATAAAAGTAGAGAATTCTTATATACTGTTCCCCAGTATATAGATATAAAATCAAAAAATAAAAAGATTATAATATACTTTAGAAGTAAAGAAAATATGAAAAATGCTAGAGTTAAAATAACCAGTAATAATAAAATAATATTTAATAAAAAATATAGATTTCTAAAACCCCCTGAAATGGAACGAATAGAGATTGATTTAGATGATATAGAGAAGGGAACAAAGGAGATTAATATATTGATGGAAACTTAAGCTTAAAGTATACATGTGGAAAGTTAACGTAGGGTCTGGGCATGCCCAGACCACCGCCCTGAAAGCGGCGGAGCAATCAGCTTGCTGATTGCATTGGTGGGGAATTTCTACTATCCCAACTCATTTAAAATTTACAATTTAAAATTAACCAATGGAGCTTAAGCTCTATTGGTTTTGGGGGTATAATCATGAAAGAAATTATATGTATTGTGTGTCCCAGTGGATGTCCATTGAATGTCTACAAAGGTGAAAATAATAACTGGATAGTCAAAGGAAACAAATGTCCAAAGGGGAAGGACTTTGCTATAAATGAGATGACAAATCCCACTAGAACAATATGTACCACAGTAAAAACTTCTATTAAAGACTTTCCGAGGGTTCCAGTAAGAACTGATGGGGAAATACCTAAAAAATATATTTTTCCCCTTATGAAATTGATTAATGATATAGAAATTAATGAACCATTAAAAATGGGAACGGTAGTATTAAAAGACATATTTAATACAGGAATTAATGTTATAACAACGGCAAATATAGATAATACACTAGGAGATGATAAAAATGAATGAACCATTGATACTGGCAATCGATTGTGGAACTCAAAGTATAAGGGCTTTATTGTTTGATAAAAAGGGAAATTTATTAAAAAAAGAAAAGGCAAAATTTAAACCATATTTTTCTGTAAAACCAGGGTGGGCAGAGCAAGATCCCAATATATATTGGAAAAATCTATGTAAAATATGTTTAAAGATGAAAAACGAGAATTATAAACAATGGGACAGAATTGAAGGGGTTGTGGTAACCACCCTTAGGGATAGTTGTGTAAACTTAGATAAAGATGGTAATGTATTAAGACCGATAATACTATGGTTAGACCAAAGAATGGCAGAATGTAAAGAATCATTACCTATATTAGGGAAGTTAGCCTTCAAAGCTGTTGGAATGAAAGAAGCCGTTGAAGTGGCAAGAAAAAAAACAAAGTCCAATTGGATTAAGGAAAATGAACCGGAGATTTGGGATAAAACCTATAAATATTTATTATTATCTGGATTTTTAACATATAAATTGACGGGAGATATGGTGGATTCAGTGGCAAGTCAGATAGGACATATTCCCTTTGACTATAAAAATAAAAAGTGGTTAAGTAAAACCAGTATTAGATGGCCTATCTTTTCAATAGAGGAAGACAAATTGCCAAGGTTAGTTGAACCGGGAGATATATTAGGATATATAACTAAAGAGGCATCAGAACTTTCAGGAATAAAAGAAGGGTTACCTGTTATTTCAACAGGTTCAGATAAAGGTTGCGAAACATTAGGCAGCGGATGTGTGAATAGTGAAAGTGGAAGTATAAGTTTAGGGACCACATGTACTATACAAACTACTTCTAAAGAATATTTTGAACCATTAAAGTTTATGCCCTCCTATCCAGCAGTAGTGCCGGGGTATTATAATGCTGAAGTGGAGATATTTAGGGGATATTGGATGATAAGTTGGTTTAAAAGTGAATTTGCCCAAAAAGAGTTAATAGAGGCGAAGGAAAAGAATATAGCTCCAGAGGAACTATTAAATGAAAGGTTAAATCATATACCACCAGGCTCCCATGGGCTTATACTACAACCCTTTTGGGGCCCAGGACTTAAAAACCCTGAAGCTAAAGGTTCTATTATTGGGTTTGGAGATGTTCATACTAGGGTTCATATATATAGGGCTATAATAGAGGGAATAAATTATGCCCTTATAGATGGTATAGAAAAGATAGAAAGAAAATCAGGAAATAATATAAAGCGTATTACAGTTTCTGGGGGAGGCTCCCAAAGTGATGCCATTTGCCAAATAACTGCAGATATGTTTAATAGACCGGTATATAGAACCCAAACCCATGAAGCCAGTGGTTTGGGGGCTGCTGTAGTTGGGTTTGTAGGAATAGGAGTATATAACTCCTATGAAAAAGCAGTAAGGGAAATGGTGCATTACACCAGTGAATTTAAGCCAACAGAAAAAAATGTAGGTATATATAGGGACTTATACGAAAATGTTTATAAAAAAATATATCCAAGACTTAAAGATCTATATAAGGATATCAAAGATATAACTGGATATCCAGAGTATTAGGGGGGAATTTAAAAAGGGGGAGAAGAAATGTCTAAAGAGTACAAAGGTTTTGAACCAAAATGGCATAAAGAGGCGCCACCTAAAGGGAGTTATCGTTCCATATTTAAATGGGGGAATCCAGAGGATTACAAGATTCCCAATGAAAGATTATATAATATGATGAAAAAGAAATTTGGTATAACAGATGACGACTTTAAAGAGTCTAAAGAGTTGGGATTAGAAGAAGTAAAGTTTAATAAAGAAATTAATTTAACAGAAGAACAAATAGATACATTTAGAAAGATAGTGGGAAAAGACAATGTAAAAACGGATAACTATACAAGATTACAGGTAGCCTATGGAAAAACAATGGTAGATGTTATGCGACTTAGAAAAAAGATAGTTGAAAATATTCCTGATATAGTTATATATCCAAGGGATAAATATGATATAGAAAAGATAGTTAAATACTGTACTGAAGAAAAAATACCACTATATGTATATGGGGGAGGTTCCTCTGTTACTAGAGGAGTAGAATGTGTTAAGGGGGGAGTTTCTCTAGATATGAGGGTTCACTTTAATAAAGTAATAGAGTTTAATGAAACAAATCAAACCATTACTGTTGAAGCGGGAATGTCGGGACCTAAACTTGAGAAGGTGCTAAATGATGCTCCTAACTTATTTGACGCTAAGAGAAAGTACACCTGTGGTCATTTTCCCCAATCCTTTGAATATTCAGTTGTAGGGGGATGGGTTGTAACAAGGGGTGCAGGGCAAAACTCCACTTACTTTGGAAATATAAAGGATATGGTTATGGCACAGGAATATGTAACTCCAGTGGGAACAATAAAGAGTGGGGAGTATCCTGCTGAGGCAACGGGACCATCTATTGATGAAATAATGATGGGCAGTGAAGGAACCTTTGGAGTATTAACCCATATAACATTAAAGGTATTTAGATATATGCCTGAGAATCAACGGAGATTTAGCTATATATTTAAAACTTGGGAAGATGCAAGAAATGCTGCTAGGGAAATAATGCAGTCCCAATTTGGATATCCATCGGTATTTAGACTATCGGATCCTGAAGAAACCGATGTAATGCTAAAGCTTTATGGAGTAGAAGGAACGGTTCTAGATAAACTAATGACTGTAAGAGGATTTAAAGAAATGGAAAGATGTTTGTTTTTAGGATTTACCGATGGAGAAAAGGGTTTTACTAAAAATATAAAAAGGAGGTTACATAAAATATGCAAAAGATACGGTGCCATGTACTTAACAGGTTACCCAGTAAAGGGATGGGAAAAAGGCCGATTTAGAGATCCATATATGAGGGATATTATGCAGGATTTTGGAATTATGACCGATACCTTAGAATGTTCAGTAACATGGGATACAATGGAAAAGGTTCATAAGGGAGTCCGAAAATATTGTAAAAGTAGACCAAATACTATATGTATGACCCATATGTCCCATGTATATCCCCAAGGGGCAAACCTTTACTTTATATTCATAGCTAAAATGGATAGTATCGAAGAATATTTAGATTATCAGTATGGAATCCTTGATAATGTTCAAAAATATGGAGCAGCCATGAGTCACCATCATGGTATAGGAAAAATGACAGCCCCCTGGCTTGAAGGACAAATAGGGGAAAATCAAATGAAAATATTTAAGGCCTTGAAAAATCACTTTGATCCAGATAATATTATGAACCCTGGAGGAACATTGGCTTTAGATTTGGATGATAGTGAGAAGAGGTTTAATAAAAAGTAGAGGAGAATTTATTCTCCTCTACTTTTTATTAAAGAAAAAAACAAAAGAAAATCAAACTGCCAAACATGTAGGGCCTGTATAAATTAAATCCCTTCACTGAAGGAATAGGCGAGGAAGTATGTTCAGTTGTTGGGGGATTCGTAATCCCCCGACCCATACCCCAAATATCATACCAAAAAACATAATAAAAGGCAATATTCCATTATATTAAAATAAATTCCAAAATATGCTTGTAATTCCAATGAAGTTTGTGTATAATTGAATTAACAATATATAACATTAATGCAATGTAAAAACATCAAAAATATGAAAAAAATATAATTAAAGGGGACAAGCTCGTCAATGATTAATAACAGACTAAAACTAAAAATAATTGTTATTTTTTTAACTATAACATCTATAATTAGCATTAACTCTAAAATCCTAGCTAAAGAAGAGGATAAAATTATCATAAATTATTTTTACATAACTTCCTGTAGTACCTGTGATGAAATAGAAGGCTTATTAGAAGAAGTAAGTAATGAAGAAAATATAAAAATAATAAAAAAGAACATAGGTGTGAAAGAAAATTACAATAAATTTTATGAGTTCCTTGAAAAATATAATGTTCCATCAAATGTTAAAGGAATAGTTCCAGCTATATTCACCGAAGATAAGTATTT
>NZ_JBAKFX010000089.1:0-8488 GCF_037577855.1 Dethiothermospora halolimnae
ATAAGTTTTGTATTAAAAGGTTATTTAAGAATATGAATATTGAAGTTATTTTTAGTGAGAATGTTCGGTAGAAAAGAACTTTATTTTCTATCAAATGTTCTAACTATATTATACGAGGAGGGATAAAAATGAAAAAGCTTCTACTATGTAAAGCATTTTTTAAAAGGGAATGGATAATATTTAGAAGATATTTTTTTAATTCTGTTGGTCACTTAACTACTATGTATGTTATATTCCTTATGATGTTTTCAGGGTTTAAATGGGTAGGAGGAAATTCTTTAGGATTTGGAGATAAAATAGAAGGCTTTGTTGTTGGATATATAATATGGACATTTCTATATTTCTGTTATTCAGACGTGGTATATTCCATACAATCGGAGGCAAGTACAGGGACCTTGGAACAACTATACATGTCTGTACATGGATTTGGCTGGGTTATGGGTATGAAAATTTTATCAAATACATTAATCAACTTATTACTAACCGGTATAATGGTTTATTTAATAACTAATACAACAGGAATTCATCTTAATTTAGATTTGGTATCTATATTAATCATTGCTTTTTTTACAATGTTAGGTGCTTTAGGGATAGGCTTTGCTTTAGGAGGATTAGCTTTAATATATAAGAGAATAAATAGCTATCTACAGATAGTACAATTTTTTCTTATTGCTTTAGTAGCAGTATCTGTAGATACATCACCTATTATAAAGTTTATACCAATAGCTTGGGGGTCAAACATGTTACAATATGTAATGAGTGGAGGATGGTCAATAACCAGCTTTTCTATATCATCAATAATTATTTTAGTTTCTGTAGGAGTGGCACACTTACTTTTAGGATATGGAATATACAAATTATGTGAAAAGAAAGCTATGGATGCAGGGGTTATAGGACACTACTGATATTAAAGAAGAAAGTGTAAAGAATAAAGAAGAAATATAAAAGCAAAGAATAAAGAATGAAGAATAAAGAATAGATAAGGGGATTTTACTCCCGATGGTCGTAAAATTGAATTATGTAAGAACAGGGCATGCTCTGTCTAGGGGCAATCATAAAATATTCTTCTGAAATGTAGAGGAGAATTGATTCTCCGGAACTTTTATTAATTAAAGAAGAAATATAAAAATATAGTGGACAGTTGAGAGTGGAGAGGGGAGAGTTAAGGAAACCGTGGAATGAATTCCACGCTACATCATCGTTGTAGGATCCGTAATCTCTCAACTAAAAACGTAGGGACCGGACATGCCCGGTCCACCCGCCCTGAAAGTGGTGGGAAATGGGCTAAAAACAAAATCTATAAAAAACAAAAAATAACTGACAATCAAAAACTATAAAACACCCCAATTTATAATTTAAAATTTACAATTTAAAATTCCGAAGGCGGTCCAAGGCAAAAACTCTTGCCCCACCAAAATTAACAATTAACAATTTAAAATTAACAATTCCGAAGCCACAGCTTCGGCACATGGTTCTTTTTTCATATCACACCACTAATTGTTCCTTAAATTTTAGTATAAAACCCTTTATAATAGACTATGCAGACTAAAATTAAAGGAGGGACAACTTATGAAAAAGAGAACAATTGCAGTGGTAATGGTGGTGTTAATTGCCTTTAGTTCCATGGCATTCGCTGCAGAAACAGGTCTATATGATACCATAAAAAATAGATTATTATCTTTAAAGGATAAGTACTTAGAAAAGGATTCCCAATTAGTTGAAGCGGGAAATGAAAGTAGAGAAGATATTAAAGATTATGTGGAAAATGTAGAAAAAGATATAGAAAAAGAATTAGATAAATATGAGAAAGAAGAAGTTAAAAGGGCAGAAGAAAAACTAAAGGCAGAAGTTGAAAAAGTAAAAGGTGAAGTGGAAAAAAATAAAGGACAAATAGTAAATGAAATAAAGGAAGAAATAAAAAATAAAATAGATAAAGATTTACAAGATGAAATAGAAAAATTAAAAACATCAATAAAATAAAAAAATATAGAAAAATATGAAATGAAAGCACCGGGAACTTTAGAGTTCCCAGTGCTTTTTAATTTGTAATTTACAATTTAAAATTTAAAAACTCTTCGAGTTTTTCTTGACTATGTGGTCAACACATGGTAAAATGTAACTACAATGACCAAGTGGTCAATAAGGGAGGGGTAAAAATGTCAGTTATAAAAACCGAGAAACTTACTAAGTACTATGGCAAGGCTAGAGGTATCATTGATGTTGATTTGGATGTAAAGGAAGGTGAAATATTTGGATTTATAGGACCAAATGGAGCAGGAAAATCCACAACAATAAGGACACTATTAAACTTTATTTATCCTACGAAGGGGAAAGCGGAAATATTTGGTTTAGACTGTACCAAAGCTCCAAAGGAAATAAGAAAGAATATAGGATATCTCCCTTCTGAAGTGAATTACTATGATGATATGAAGGTAAAGGAACTATTAGATTACTCAGCTAAATTTTATGAAGGAAATTATAATGACAGAATAAAAGATTTATCTAATACTTTAGAACTAGACTTAAATAAAGAAATAGATGAGTTATCCTTTGGTAATAAGAAAAAAGTAGCAATAGTTCAAGCACTACTTCATAGTCCAAAATTATTGATATTAGATGAGCCAACTGGGGGATTAGACCCATTAATGCAAAATAGATTTTTTGAGCTGTTAAGGGAAGAAAATAAAAATGGAACTACTATATTTTTTTCATCCCATATATTAAGTGAAGTTCAAAAAATGTGTGATAGGGTTGCCATTATAAAAGAAGGAAAGATATTAAAGGTTGAAGATATAGAAGGATTAACCAAAAATACATTTAAGACAATAAAAATAGAGTTAGATAAAAAAGAAGATATTAATTTAGATTTAAAAGGGATTATAAATAAAGAAAGGAATAATAGAACTACTAAATTCTTATACAATGGGGATATAAAAGAGCTATTATATAGATTATCAGAGATTGATAAACTTCAAAATCTATTTATAGAAGAGCCATCCCTTGAAGAAGTATTTATGCATTATTATGAAAAGGAGGAAAAGTAGATGAACATTTATCTTCGAGAATTAAAAAGAAATAGAAAAAGTCTAATAATATGGTCAATAATAATGATAGGTTTAATAGTTTTAATGATGTCAGTATACCCATCGGTGGCTAGGGATTCACAAAACATGGAACAGATGATAGAAAGTATGCCCCAGGCTTTTTCAACAATATTTGGTCTTGATAAGTTATCATTATCAGATATATTTGGTTATTATTCAATGGAAGGTTATTTATTTGTAACTCTTATGGGAAGTATATATGCTATAATGCTATCTGCAGGTATATTGTCTAAGGAAGAGAGTGATAAGACAGTTGAGTTTTTATTGTCAAAACCAATAACTAGGAGAGAAGTGGTTACGAGCAAGCTATTAGTTTATTTAACTAATATAATTATATTTAATGTTGTTATGACCATTACACTTTTCATATCATTTCAGATGACAAAAACTGAGGATTTTAGTATGAAATTATTTTGGTTAATAAGTGTTGCACCATTACTTTTACATTTAACTTTTGGAGCCATAGGATTTTTAATTTCAGTATTTATTACAAAAGGTAAGAAAATATTACCTGTATCATTAGGAATTGTATTAATAACATTTTTCTTTAGTATAATAGCCAATATATCTGACAAGCTAGAGGGGATAAAATACTTAACTCCATTTAAATATGTAGAAGCATCAGATATTATATTAAATGAGAGAATAGACTTAAAATATATAATGATTATGGTTTTAATAAATGTAATATGTGTAGGTATGACCTATGTATTCTATAATAAAAAGGATATATCAGTATAAGTTTGGAAGGAGAAAGTAATGTTTGATAAGTTTGAAAAACTACCAGAGGAAAAGAAAGAAAAGATAATTAATGCTTGTATAGAAGAATTTGCAAAGTATGGATATGAAAAGTCCTCTACAAATAGAATAATAAAGAGGGCGGATATATCTAAGGGAATATTGTTTCATTACTTTGGTAATAAGAAAAGTTTATATCTTTATATAGTCGATTATGCTATGAATTACTATAGTGACAAAGTAGATAAGTGTATAGAAAATATAGAAACTAAGGATATATTTGAGAGGATTAAAGCTTGGAGTTTAATAAAGCTTAAATTATTCTCTGAAGAACCATTAATGTACTATATGACATTTAATATTTTTTTTAAAGGATCCGATAAAATAAAGAGTGAGATACAAGAAAGATATGCTAAGTTATCTCAAAAATATATGAATGTTTTAATAGATGGAATAGATAGAGAAATGTTCAGGGATGACATCGATACCAATAAAGCTATAGATTTATTACTTGTGACATTTGATGGTATTGGAAACAAATATGTCGAGCTTTACAAAAGAAATAGTGAGAAGCTTTTAGCTGATTTTGAAGATATAATAGTAGAAATAGATGAATATATGGATATATTGAAAAAAGGTTTTTATAAGGAATAAGATAATGTTGTCTTAAAATTTCTGTATGCTTGAGTGTTGTAAATAAAAATCTAAGGGATTTAATATAATTGAACCAAATATATTATTGATTCACCAAATCCCTGCTCTTTGCTCCTTGCACCCTGCACGGAACAAAGAAGCGACAAAGTCGCCTTTGTTCTGCATGACAATATTGCAAAAAACATAATACTAGATTAAAATAACATTATAAGGGTAAAAACTCTATATATTATATTTACTTTGGGGGTAATAAAATAATGATGTTAACTGATTTTTTAAAGGAAAGACGTTCCGTTAGAGAATATAAGAATAAAAAGGTAAAAACTTCAGTTCTAACTGAACTGATTGATTATGGTGAATCTATAAATGATAGTAAAGGTTCATTAGAGTTTATACTATTTGAAGATGGAAAGGAAATATATAAAGAGCTAGATGGAAAAGCTGGATATTCTGGGGTTATGATAGACAGTCCCCACTATATAGGTATTACATTAAAGGATTATACTGTAACTAGTTTGGTTAAGTCAGGATATATTATGGAGGATTTGGTATCAAAGATATCAGAAATGGGACTTGGAACATGTTGGATCACTGTGGAGGATATAGATACTGATCTTAAAAAAGAATTATTTAAAACTGAAAACATAAGCTACATAGTGGCTATAGGATATCCTAAGAATAGGAAACCATATCAAGAAATAGCAACAAGTAGTAGACATTCTATAGAAGAAATAGTTTATTTAGGTGAGTGGGGAAATAATATTAAGGTGGATGAGCTAGAAAAAAGAGGATTAGAAGATTTATTTTATTATGTTAGATATGCCCCATCTCAAAAGAATAGTCAACCATGGAGGTTTATTTTAAAAGAGGGTAAAGTTGAATTAGCCGTTGAAAATCCATTTACAGAAGCAAATATAGTAGATAGTGGGATTATGATGTATTATTTTGAAAAAATGGCCCATAGCATAGGTATAAACAAAAAGTGGAATATAGTGGAAGAGGGAACTAAAGAATTATATACGGTGCTGGGGGAATTCCCTGTATAATATTGAAATATAATTTTAATTAAGCCTGTAGATTCAATTAATTGAAATCTGCAGGCTTTTTATATCTTTTATAAAGGTAACCTTCCAATGAATTCGAGGCTACTTGGGCGTATTTGTAGGCAATAAATTTAGATGATGTAGAGGGGAATTCATTCCCCGGTATCTTTTTCTTGACAAAACAACCCCACAAATATTATAATACAAATATAAGAACATATGAGCAATCATTCATATGAAGTTGGAGGTGACTTATCGTGGGAATAACAAAAAAAGAATTAATATTAGAAGGTTTAGACTGTGCTAATTGTGCATCTAAAATTGAAAACAGAGTAAATAAACTGGAAGATATTAAAAATGCTAATTTAAACTTTATGACAAAAACACTAAAGGTAGAAATAACTGCTAATGTAGAAAAGACTGTAGGAAATATAAGGGAGATAGTTAAAAAGCTAGAACCCCATGTAATGGTGAAAGATAAAAATAGTAACATTACTAAAACATATACTATGAAGGGACTAACATGAGGAAGTTGTGCCGATAAAATTAACAGGTTTGTTAATAATATGGATGGAGTAATTAATTCAACTGTGAATATGGCAACATCTAAGATGACAGTTGAAATGGAAAGTAAAGCTGATATAAGTTCTATAAATAATAAGATAAGGGATTTTGTGAAAAAGACAGAACCCCATGTTGAAGTAATAACAGAGGATAAAACATCTAAAGAAGTAGATGATAATAATTTAAATAAAAAGAAACTTTTTAGAGTAGGTATTGGTGCTTTAATATTTTTTATAGCAATAATAGGTGATTTTAATATAAAAGTAGAGTTACCAATGTTTTTAGTAAGTTATTTATTAGTAGGCGGAGATATTGTACTTAGAGCTATAAAAAATATAGCAAGGGGTCAAGTATTTGATGAAAATTTTCTTATGGGTATAGCAACGATAGGTGCCTTTGCCATTGGCGAGTATCCTGAAGGGGTAGCCGTTATGTTGTTCTATCAAGTTGGAGAAACATTCCAAGATATAGCGGTTAATAGATCTAGAAAATCAATAAAATCACTACTTAACATAAGGCCAGACTATGCAAATATAGAAACCGCTGATGGTGTTAAGAAGGTTTCTCCTGAGGAAGTTAATATAGGAGATACTATCATAGTTAAACCGGGAGAAAAGGTACCCGTTGATGGAGTAATTATTGATGGAAAATCAATGGTGGATACTTCAGCATTAACGGGAGAATCGGTACCAAGAAGTGTAAAAAAAGATGAAGAAGTATTAAGTGGTTTTATAAATACAAATGGATTACTAAAGGTTAAGGTTACTAAGAATTTTGGGGAATCAACTATCACTAAAATATTAGATTTAGTTGAAAATGCCAGTAGTAAGAAGGCCCCTACAGAAAATTTTATCACAAAGTTTGCTAGATATTATACACCTATAGTAGTTATAGCGGCTACATTAATAGCAATAATTCCACCCATTATATTAAATGAAGGTTTTTCTGATTGGATATATAGGGCTTTGGTATTTTTAGTTGTATCTTGTCCATGTGCATTGGTTGTTTCTATTCCTCTGGGATTCTTTGGAGGAATAGGTGGGGCATCAAAATCAGGTATATTAGTTAAAGGTGGAAATTATCTTGAAGCGCTAAATGATGTTGAAACAATAGTATTTGACAAAACAGGAACATTAACTAAGGGAGTATTTAAAGTATCAAAAATAAATATAGCAAATGACTATACAAAGGAAGAAGTATTAAAATATGCAGCAATAGCTGAAGCCCATTCAAGCCATCCCATAGGGGTATCAATTAAAAAAGAATATACTGGTGAAATAGACGAAAATATAATAAAGGAATACGAAGAAATATCCGGTCATGGAATAAAGGTTTTGGTAGAAGGTAAAAAAGTATTAGTTGGAAATAGTAAGCTAATGAAAAATGAAAATATTGACTTTAAAACTGATGATACAGTGGCTACAGTGGTATATGTTGCAATAGATAATAAATTTGCAGGCAGCATACTAATATCGGATGAAATCAAAGATGATACAGTAAGTGCTATAGAGAAATTAAAAAATAGAGGTATAAAACAATTAGTTATGTTAACGGGGGATAATAAAAAAGTTGCAGAAGAAATCGGTAAGAAATTAAAACTTGATAGAGTCTATGGAGAGCTTTTACCCGATGGTAAAGTAGAAAAACTAGAAGAGTTAGATAAACAAAAATCTAAAAAGGGAAAACTAGTATTTGTTGGAGATGGAATAAACGATGCTCCAGTACTTGCTAGAGCCGATATCGGTGTAGCAATGGGAGGTCTTGGCTCGGATGCAGCAATAGAAGCAGCAGATGTGGTTCTTATGACCGATGAACCAACTAAGTTATATGAAGCAATAAACATAGCTAAAAGAACTAGGAAAATAGTTATGCAAAACATTATATTTGCCCTTGGTATAAAGTTGGTAGTTTTAGGTTTGGGAGCTTTAGGTCTTGCATCAATGTGGGAAGCAGTATTTGCAGATGTAGGAGTTGCCCTTTTGGCAGTATTGAATTCCATGAGGGTTATGAGAGTTAAGTAAGGCTGAGGCTGAGGATGAGGATGAAGTTGAGGTTAAGATTTAGGTTAAGATTAAGATTGATCTCAAGGTTAAGATTGAGATCAAGGTTGAGATTGAGATTTAGGTTGAGATTTAGGTTAAGGTTGAGGTTGAGGTTAAGATTGAGATTGAGGTTGAAGTTGAGGTTGAGGTTGAGGTTGAGGATGAAGTTGAAATTGAGTTGTTGGGGGATTCGTAATCCCCCAACTTTAATACCCCCCTCGTATAATATAGTTAGAACATTTGATAGAAAATAAAGTTCTTTTCTACCGAACATTCTCACTAAAAATAACTTCAATATTCATATTCTTAAATAACCTTTTAATACAAAACTTATCTTATTTTT
>NZ_JBAKFX010000090.1:0-8284 GCF_037577855.1 Dethiothermospora halolimnae
AAATGAGGAGATGAATAATAAAAAATATTAATATTAGGTATTAAATATTATTTAAGTATAAAAAAAGGTATTATGGAAAAGTATCATTACAATTACCCCTATTTTTAAGAAAATTGTCCCATGGAATCATAAAATTTTTTACAAATATAAAATCAAATATATTTATAATGACGTCCTTAGCTTCTTTACTGGGATTTATAATATCCTTTACCGAGTTTTTATGTACAGGGCAAATTTATCTCCCAACAATAGTCTCAATGATTCAAACTGGGGATAAAGGGAGTTATAATGTACAAGCTATTATTTGATAAAGTTGCAAAGAGAATCATTTGAAAAAGAAACCTATATTAATAACAAAAGAAAAGCTGGATAAAAAAATAGGAGTAGGTAGTATAGCATTAAGTTTTGTAATTGATAAAGGGGGAAATATAAAAATGGATGGAGTAGTGATAAGTCCTTCCAAAACGAATTAATTGAAAAGGTTAATTCATTTAATTAGGTAATAATTTTTAGGTGGGGAATGCTAGGAAAATAAATTTAAATGTAGGTTGTTAAAATGAATAAAAAGAAAAGAGTGTTAGTAATGTTACTTGCTATAGTAACAATGTTAATGGTTGTTGGGAATGTGGCTTTTGCGGACCATGTGGTTGAAAGATGGAAAGAATGTGGGACAAAACCAGATTCTGAAGATCCAGCAGGAGGCGGAATATATGAGTGTTGCTATTATGTTAGACTTTGTAGGGATATTAATGACTCTAGCACTTGTTATGTAAGAGAAGAGGAGTGCTATTAGAAGAACATACTAAGAGTTATGTAGTATATATATTTGTATTATAATTGTTTAGTATTCCTCATCTTAAAAAATATAATATAAAAACCACAATATACTTATTTATTTAAATTAACTAGGAGGTGTAATTATAAAAAGATACATTATGTTAATATTAATACATATTTTATTATTAGTAGGTTGTACAAATAAAAGTACTGATAATTCATATTTAGAAACTGAAGATAAAAGTAAAGAAATAACAATAGCAGTATGGAACAAGTATATAGGCGGGGATGGAGAACTTGTAGATCCTATTATAGGTAATACTAGAATAAAATTTGGATTAGAGAGAGATGTAAGTGTGTCATATGATATAATTTACGCTAATACGTTTGAAGAATATTTGGAAAAATTGAATATAAGATTATATCAAGATAATGGACCTACATTGCTTTATTTTTATAACAGCTCTTCAGCTAAAAAATATATAGAACAAGGTATTGCACTTGATGTAAAAAATAAGATTCAAAATACAAAAAAACTCTATGATATATTTGTAGGGGATAATATGTATTATATACCTATAGGAATGAATTATTCAGCAATATCACTATATAAAGAGACATTAGATATGTTAGATATCAAGGAACCTAGTCTAAATTGGACTAAAAAAGATTTTTTAGACATAAGAGAAAAGTGGCTAAACTATGAGAAAAGACTTTTTACTGGACAAGAATACTTATATTTAGTTACATATCCTTATTATGAACTAGACATTATTGATGGAAAAACAAAGGAAATACATTTGAATAATGACGGAGTTAAAGAGTTTTTAAGGAAAACTAGAAGCGATATATTTTCGGAGAAGTATTGTTTATCACATGACCCAGATTTCTATTACAATGCTATCTTTAATTTTAAATCAAAAGAAAGTAATATTCTTTCTGATGAGATTAAAAGCTATGGAGATCAACTATTAAGTACTTCATATAGTGAAAATACTTTGAAGGTTAGGTCAAGGGTTAGAAAAAATAAAAATATTATAGTTTTACCTAGTGTATATAATAAAGATTTACATACTTATGGTTTTATGGTAAATAAAAACGGCAAAAATGTAAAATTAGGATTGGAATTTATAAATGAGTTATTATCAAATGAAAATCAGATGAAACTATATACTGATGAAGTTTATTGGTTTTATCCAGTTAATAAGGAGATAGAGGATGAAATAAATGAAAGAGATAAGAAAAATAATATGGATGAAAAGTATATTTCTATGAGAAAAATTATCTTAGACAGAATAAAAAGTCAGAAAGGCATAAATTATTTAGGAGAAGGTATGAAGGTAAAACATATAAGAGATAGTATAAAAAAAGATTTTTTCAAGATTATATTCTCAGAAAAAGAATATACAGATGAGGAGTTAGAAAATAAATTGATAGAGATGGAAAATAAGTATCAGTTGTATTTTAGGGAATAATTTTTTAAATCAGAGGAGAGTTGAGAAGGGAGAGAGGAGAGATAATGTAGGACTAGGCATGCCTAGTCCCTTTTTAGTGCCATAAAATAAGGAAGATAAGAGATAGTTTCTTGTTTAGGCAATATTATTGTATAAGTAGTTTAATACCAATATATGGTTGAGGACAAGCTGGAATACATGTATAATATAAGTATACATACAAATAAATGTAAAATAACCAAATGAGGAGGTGAATAATGAAAAAAATTAATATTAGGTATTAAATATTATTTAAGAATAAAAAAAGTATTATGGAAAAGTATTATTACAATTCCCCTTATTTTCAATAAAATTATTCCATGAAACTATAAAGTTTTTTACAAATATAAAATCAAATATATTTATAATGACGTCCTTAGCTTTTTTACTGGGGTTTATAATATCATTTACCGAGTTTTTATGTACAGGACAAATTTATCTTCCAACAATAGTCTCAATGATTCAAACTGGGGATAAAGGGAGTTATAATGTACAAGCTATTATTTGATAAAGTTGCAAAGAGAATCATTTGAAAAAGAAACCTATATTAATAACAGCTAGTAAAAAACATATAGTTGATAAGTTGATAGAAGATAAGGATATACCTTTTTAATATTATTTTATAACAGAAGAAGAGCTAGGTAAAAAAATAGGAGTAGGTAGTATACCATTAAGTTTTGTAATTGATAAGGAGGGCAATGTTAAAATAGGTAAAAATGGATGGAATAGTGATAAGTCATTTCAAAAAGAATTAATTGAAAAGGTTAATTCATTTAACTAGGTAATAATTTTTAGGTGGGGAATGCTAGGAAAATAAATTTAAATAAGGTTGTTAAAATGAATAAAAAGAAAAGCGCATTAGTAATGTTACTCCCTATAGCAACAATGTTAATGGTTATTGGTAATGTGGCTTTTGCAGCTCATGTTTTTTTATGAGGAAAGACCTGAAGGTGGACAAACTTGTAAATATAAAATAACTTGTACTTCACACAATGAGGATGATTGCACTGAAACAAGACTATACTGTTGGGATTAAGATAAAATTACTTTTAAATAATATATTAGCAAAGTAAGAATATAAATAAATTACTCAGTATTTTCCATATATTAATATGAATTTTAAAAAGTAAGATTATTATCAGCTAGAATAAAGAATTAGATTGATAGATTACGCATTTTAAGAAGGGAGAAGGTAATGAAGAAAAAACTATTGTTAACACTATCTATATTTCTAATATTAAATTTAATTGGATGTAGTAGGTATAATGAGAAAACTTTAAATAAAACAGTAAAAGATAACAAAAAAGAAATAATTATAGTAATGTGGGATAAAAGAATTAATTCAGTTCTAAGTTTATACAAACAAACTTTTGAATTTGATAACGATATAAAAGTAAAATTTGATAAAATAAAAGCTTCTACTTATGAAGAATACTTAAAAAAGCTAAACATAAAATTATATTTAGAGGATGGACCTACATTAATATTGCTTGGAAGGTGGAGAAATACATATAAAAAATATGTAGATCAAGGGGTGGCATTAGAAGTTACTGATAAAATTTCTAATATAGAAAAATTATATGATGGGTTTAAAAATGATAAGATGTATTATATTCCTATAGGAATGTATTATAATCCTATTACATTAAATAAAAAATATCTAGATGACTTGGGAGTGAAAGAACCTAAGTTAAATTGGAGAAAAGAAGATTATATAAATATAAAGAATAAGTGGTTAGAACTACAACCAAGAATATTCAGTTATAGGGAATATTTGGATGTAGTTAAATATCCCCTTAATAATTTAAGAATATTTAATAAAAGTATGGAGAAAGTAAAAATAAATACAAATGAAATAAAAGCATATATTCATAATGCCAAAAAACAGATATACTCGGGTAACTATGATTTAAAACGGGAGCATAAATACGAAAAATATAGTAAGTACTATGAATATAAGAGGGACGAAGAGGTTCAAAATTTACGAGAATTTAATAAAGCTGTTATGATATGCGATATAGATGATAGATTATTAAGTTTAAATGGGAGTGAAAGTGGTTTAAAATTTAGAGAAATGTATTTTGAGAATCCAAAAGGAATAGTTTTATTACCAGATGTGATGAGAAATGACTATCAAGTATATACATGGGGATTTATAGTTAATAGAAACGGAAAAAATACTGACCTAGGATATAAGTTTATAAATGGACTTTTAGAGGAGGAACAACAAATTAATATCTATAGGAATTCGGTCAAAGAAGACTTTCCAGTTATTAAAGGAATTGAAGAAGAAATAAAAAAAATAGAAAAAGAAAGGAAAATAGAAGATAGATTTATAAAACTAAAGGAATATATACTAGATAAATTTAATAAGGGAGAATATAAAGTCTATAATAGTCAAGATAGTAAAAAAGTAGAGTTTTATAACATGTTAGAAGAAGATTTAGTTAAAATTATATTTGATGAAAAGGAATATTCAGATGAGGACTTGAGTAGGGAGTTACAGAAGTTAGAAGATAAGTATAATATGTGGTTGACCGAATAGGCTTTTAAATCAGAGGAAAGTGGAGAAGGGAGAGAGGAGAGATAATGTAGGGACTAGGCATGCCTAGTCCGTTTTCAGGCATTATTCATTAGTAGTACTATATTTTAAAAAATATAGTAAAAGAATTGGTGGTGAGGTTGAACTATTAATCAATGTATTCTTAAAATATAAAAATTAATAGTATATATGGATGTTATAGATTTAAATATTTGTTCATCTGAAATTTATAAAATAATAAGAATAGTAAGGGGCAGTATATAATGAAAAGAAGGATAATAAATAAAAATATTTTAGTAACCATGGGTATATTGTTAATGACAGTTTTAATCAGTTGTTCCAGTAAAGAAGTTAATATAAAAGACGATATAAAAAGTCCTAAACAAGAATTGACGATGGCGGTTTGGAGTGGGGATATGGATAAGGGGGATATTGATCTGCCTATAAAAGCCTATACTCAGTTATTTGAGAATAAAAATAATGTAAAAGTGACATACGATATTATACATGCAGTCACATATGAAGATTATATAAAGAAACTAAATGCTAAACTATATACAGATAATGGACCTACACTAATATATAAATTTCCTAATACATATATTGAAAGGGGAGTAGCAGTAGACCTTAGCGGTGAGTTATCTAATTTAGAGAAGATATATGATGGATTGAAAAGAGAAAAAATCTTTTATATTCCCATAGGAATGTCTAAAGATGGGATGATACTTAATAGAGAAGTATTGGAAAGATTAGAAATAGAAAAGCCTAATTTAAATTGGACAAAGAAAGACTATATTAATATAAAAGAAAAATGGTTAAAAGATAAACCGAGGGAATTTAATCTTGCTGAATATAAAGAGATTGTAAGATATCCTTTATATGAATTAAATGTAATAGATCAACCTAATAAAGTAATAAATATAAACAATGAGAAAGTTAAAAACTATCTACATAAGGTAAAGGAAAAAATATTTTCAAAAAATTATATTTTAAATGAAGGTTATGATTACTACTATAAAATGATATTTGATAGATATTCAAAAGAAAGAGAAAGTCATATCATGAATTATATTAATAACCCAGATGAACTTATAAGATTTCTTCAAATACCTAATATTTTAAAGTTAAAAGAAAGTCAAATAGAAAACGATAAATTCTTAATATTACCAAGTGTATATGATCATGAAATAAAAAGTTTTGGATTTATAGTAAATAAAAAAGGAAAAAATATAGAATTAGCTTTAAAATACATAAATGAATTATTGAGCAATGAAAGTCAAAAAAATATTTATTATAGTAACTCTAGTTATTATCCAGTAAATAAAGAAATTGAAAAAGATATAATGAGATGGGATAAAGATAATGGAACTGATAAA
Organism: Dethiothermospora halolimnae; assembly: GCF_037577855.1. NCBI lineage: Bacteria > Bacillati > Bacillota > Tissierellia > Tissierellales > Thermohalobacteraceae > Dethiothermospora > Dethiothermospora halolimnae. The sequence continues at coordinate 6,189 of NZ_JBAKFX010000090.1, forward strand.
AGAGCTATTGAGTTAAGAAATACTGTTTTAAATAGATTAAAAAAAGAAAAGGTAAATTATCTGGGAATGGATAATAAAATCAAAATTATGTATGAAAACGTAGAAAAAGATTTGTTTCACTTGATATTTACAGATAAAGAGTATAGTGATAAAGAGCTAGAGAGGGAATTGAAAAAATTAGAAGATAAGTACAGTATTATTTTTAATGAATAGGTGACTCAAGTATGTAAAAAAAATGTAGGGCTAGGCATGGGCTTAGTCTATTTTTTAGTATAAATTTTATTTTAGAGAAGTAGAAAGAAATTTATTTATTAAAATTTTAAAGCATTAACTAAAAACTTATAATTATCTACACAAAACCCATTATTTCATTATATTAAAATAAATTCTAAAATATAGTTGAAAAAACCATGAAGAGGTGTATAATAAAAATTGAACAAAGATAATATTAATGACTTATAATCACATCGAAACTGTAAAAAATATAATTAAAGGGGACAAGCTTGTTGATGATTAATAACAGACTGAAACTAAAAATTATTGTTATTTTTTTAACTATAACATCTATAATTAGCATTAACTCTAAAGTTTTGGCTAAAGAAGAGGTAAAATTATCATAAATTATTTTTACATAACTTCCTGTAGTACCTGTGATGAAATAGAAGAATTATTAGAAGAAGTAAGTAATAAAGAAAATATAGAAATAATAAAAAAGAACATAGGTGTGAAAGAAAATTACAATAAATTTTATGATTTCCTTCAAAAATATAATGTTCCATCAAATGTTAAAGGAATAGTTCCAGCTATATTTACTGAAGATAAGTATTTCGTAGGAGGAGAAGATATAAAAAATGGACTTAAAAACATATCACAAATAGAAGATATATCACTCAATAAAAAAAGTATAAACAATAAAAAATCAGCCTTTAAGACATTGGGCATATTAGGGGCAGGTTTACTAGATGGATTTAACCCCTGTGCTATATCAATGCTTTTATTCTTTTTATCCTTTATACTGGCAAGTGATAAAAGGAATATATTAATTATAGGTGGAGGTTTTATACTGGGAACATTTATAGCATATTTTCTCTTAGGAACAGTACTATACAGTGTCTTAGGGATAATAAATGGAAGGTTAATAAGAAAGATTATTACATATTTAATGTTAATATTAGTTTTTACTCTAGCTGTATTAAACATTAAAGATTATTTAAACATAAAAAAGGGGGACTATGGAAAAGTATCATTACAATTACCCCTATTTTTAAGAAAATTGTCCCATGGAATCATAAAATTTTTTACTAATGTAAAATCAAATATATTTATAATGACGTCCTTAGCTTTTTTACTGGGATTTATAATATCCTTTACCGAGTTTTTATGTACAGGGCAAATTTATCTACCTACAATAGTCTCAATGATTCAAACTGGAGATAAAGGCATTTATAATGTACAAGCTATATTTAGGTTAATAATATACAATATAGGCTTTGTAATACCACTTATTGTAATATGTCTATTTACATACTTTGGACAAAGAATACTGGATATCTCAGAAGTATTTAGAAAAAATCTAGAAAAGATAAAACTAGCAAATGCATTATTCTTCGCAATAATATTTGTATTAATATTAATAAATATTATGTAGAGGTGATAATATTGAAGTTTTCAAAGATAAAAGTTATGGATGACAAAGATAATATAATGTTTGACGATAATAGCTTACATTTACCCATAAAAGAAGAATACATTATAGAAAAAAGCATAGAATTATTTAATGATCCAGAGCTCTGTGTTATACACAGATCAGCGGTGATATATAACATAGGAAATCAAATAACTAAAAACTTATCAGAAGAAATGAATCTGGATAAGGAAGAGAGCCTTATACAATGGGACCAATTGCCAACCCACATAAAGGACAAGCTATTATTTGATAAAGTTCCAAATAAAATCATAATACAACTGGTATAGACCAGCTAGTAAAAGTCAAGAGTATTTAAGTGAAAAAATTTAAATTCTCTAATATTAAATTTATGCACGACAAAAAGACCTTTGAAAAACACGAACAATGGCCAAATTTAGGCTTTTAAAAT
>NZ_JBAKFX010000091.1:0-8123 GCF_037577855.1 Dethiothermospora halolimnae
TAAAATTCTCTTCTATACTCTCTATTCTTTTATATAAACTATTTATTTTTTCTTCTAAATTTTTTATATCATCTTTAATATTTTCATTAACTTCACTTTTCTTTGTACTTTGAACCCTTCTTATAGTACCTTTATTGTACCCCCCATTATTATTCTGATCTAAACTTATTTCATCTTCTGAAAAATCATATTTATTATTTTCTAAGCTATCATGAATATTATTTTCCCACTTATATTTATGTTTTTTTTCATGTTTATTTATTCTCTCTTTACTTTCTTCTATATTCCCCTTAGGTCTTTTAATTTTCACTTCTGTGGTATCTTTCAAAGGTCCAAAACCTATTAATTCTATATTCGGTGCCTTCTCTCCAAAGGAATAGTTTAATTTAAATTTATTATTAATATTTCTTTCATTTGTAGAAAATCTATATCTTAAGAAATCCACCTCTTTTGACTTATTCCATACATAGGGTTCACTCCATGTATCACCGTTATCTTCAGAATAGCTACTTATTACATATTCATACTCCGTCCATACATTCCACAGTTTATTTTGATATTTTACAAATGTTGAATATGTACAATTGGCTAAATTAGATAATATTTTTTCATTTGATTTCTTAGGATTATTTTTATTTAATTTATATTTTTCAACTTTTATTACCAAATTACCATCCATATGCTCACTATAACTTATATTAAGGTCATCTCTTCCAGTATCAATTATATCTAGGTACATTTTATCTACATTACTATTTGTTAGCTTTATTGATTTCCCCCACTGTTGTTTAACCTCATCAAAGTTTTTTATAAATATTTGTTCATATTGCTCCTCTAGATTATAGTATCCTACAGTTAATTTTCCATTCCCACTTATAACCCCTATTGAATTTAATAGATTCTTAACCTTCATTCTGTCTAATTCATAGGTTCTCCAATGTCCGTTTTTATTATAGTGATGATAAAGTGCAAAGTTTTTTCCCTTATTATCTATAGGTAAATTATAAAATATATTAATATAGTTGTTAATAGTTATATTGAAATTAAAAACCTTCTTATCCACATCATTTCTTAGTATATTTTCACTCCAGATATTATTGTTACAGGTCACCAATACAACTTTTCCATCCTTTTTCTGACATAAAATATAGATAGTATCATTTCGGTCTATAACAGCATCAAATTCAGATAAAACATTTTTCACTGCTTCTTTTTTTTCAGCTTTTCCTAAAGACTTATCAAAGTAAATATACTCTATATCCTCTCCATTCCATAAAAAGTTATATATATTGCCATGGCTATCTGTTATTAAACAGCTACATTGATTTAAAAAAGCCAAAATCCCACCCCCAATAATATTCACCGTATAATCTAGTCATGAATATAAATAAAGTATAGTCAAACCTTTTAATATATCCACTTCTATATACAATTATATTTGTAAACTATAAGATTATTACTAATCTTTATAAAATAGTACCAGTTTTATAAACTTTGAATATATTAAAAGTAGGAAGACTAATTCCTAATTTTTTATAAGGGGGCAATATAATGAGTTGTAATAATAATGAAAATGTAACACTTTCACTTCCTGATAGATGTTGTACCGGAAGTACTGGTTGTGATTTTGATGGTTCATTAAGAAATGTAGTATCTGAACCTATATATGTTCAAAAAGTATATGATGCAGCACTTTTCAATCTACAGGGAATAAGAACTGTAGCTAATCAGCCTTTCACTCCTGACTTAGGAGCAAATGCAAGGATAACAAGGGTACTGGATATTAGATGTAGAAAATTCTTCAATCCCGATAACATAAATGATCCAAGAAACTTGGCTGCTGAGCCAGATACTACCGATATTTCTGGGGGACAATTTGTTAGATGTGGTGATAAGGATGTTAGAGCTATAGGACCAGATGGTTTCCGTAGTGAAAGATTAGTTTATGCAGATACAGAATTTTGTGAGAATAAAGGAAAAGGCACTCCAATATTTGGTACTCAGAACATTTCAGTAACCGGTAATGCAGTAATTGAAATTGATGTATTGTTTACTGACCATTGTGATAATGAGTGTGAAGCAACCCTATCGGCTAATGTTCCCGTTGCTCGTCCTCAGTCTCCATTGGTTTTAACAAACTTCTTTGAACTTTGTCTTCCATCCGTTGTAGATGGGGCATTTTTACCAAGGTTTACTGAGTTCTGTAATGTAGGTTGTCAGCCAAGATTAGCAACAAATAATATTAGAAGAGACCTTATAGTTGACCCAGACACTGGAGCAGTAAGTGCAAATCTATTATTATCAATTTGTGTTACTTGTGAAAAGAAAATAATAGTTCCAGTTCAACTTTGTGTTCTATCAACTGGATTCCCTAACCTTGCAGCTGAAGTTTCACCTATTTGTTCAACATTCCCAACTCTATTTCCAAAACAAATAGATGAGAAATCAAAACCTTGCCCATGTCCTTGCGAAACATCTGTTACTGAGGAATCTAATGAAGTGAATGAATTGTTAAGTGACGAAGAGTAAGACTATAAGTTGGGGGATTACGAATCCCCCAACAACTATTAAGTTAGAAATTAAAACTACTTAACAACTATTGAAAAAGTGGGGTTCTTAAGACCCCACTTCTTTTTTATTAACTAGATATATTAAAAAAATCAGATGCATTATAATTACCGAACAAGACTTACTCTGTCCGGTAGTTATTTATATATTTTTTTCTTCTTTAATTTATAATTTCAACTATTTCATATTTTCTTTCCCTTAATAAATCAATATATTTATCATCTATTCTGACAATTGGCCTTGTTGGCATTTGTCTATGAACCAATATTATTTCTCCAATCTCCCCATTGTTTAATTTAACAACATTTCCTACATAAAACTTAGAAATATTATCTAAAAATACTGAAGATACCCTAGGATCTAATTTCTCAAAACTACTTCTTGATATATGTTCAGCAACCTTAAAAGGGGATTCTTTATGCTTATAAACACGTTCTGATGTCATAGCATTAAAAATATCACATACAGCGATTATCTTGGCAAACTCATGGATTTTTTCTGATTTAACCTTTAATGGATATCCACTTCCATCTATTCTTTCATGATGCTGTAATGCTCCCAATGCTACACTTTTACTTATTCCAACTGTATCATTAAGTATATTAAACCCATGTATAGTATGTTTCTTTATTATATCAAATTCTTTTTCGGTTAACTTACCTGGCTTATTTAATATATTATTAGGTATTTTCACCTTACCTATATCATGTAGCAAAGCTGCTAAAGACAATTGTTTTAATTCCCTTTTAGAATACTTAAGCCATTTTCCTATCATAGTAGCTAACATTAATACATTCATTGAATGTTTAAATATATATTCATCATCTTCTTCTAGCTGTCTAAGTCTTTTTAATATATTATTATTGTCTATAATTCCATCTATTACATCATTAACAGAATCACTTATTTCACTTATTATTATCTTTTTTCCTAATTTAGCATTGTTTAAAATATCTTGAGTTTTATTAGATAAAATATCGTACTTTTCTTTAAACTCCTCATCATCCGTTAATACTATACCTTCATTTCTTTCTTTTTTCTCGAAAATATGGACATTTTCCACTTCTAAGTTTCTCATTTTCATAATACTTCTTTTATTTAAAACCGTACCCGATGATAAAATGGTGATACCACTATCTTTTTTTTCCACATCCCTTTCTAAAATCATACCTGGCTTTAAATCAGTTATATGCATTACTGTCATATGATCACCTTCCCCCCCATTAACCTTTCTAATTAATATAATTCAATATAATCATCTTTTTTCCTCTATTTTCTACATATTATCAGTAATTTTATATACATTATATCGTCATTTTGCATATTAAACTTTAATTTTCCAAGTTTATTGGTAATTTATCTATATATCTTGCTACTACAGCGGTTAATATTATAGCAACCGGCAATCTAATTCCCAATAATAACCATCCATTGGCTCCTATGGCAACGAACAATAGGGTATCCTCTATAACTGAGTGACAAGCCACCAAAAAAAGTAGTACTAAATATAAATCCTTTTTTGATAAATTACCTTCCTTTGCACTTTTAATAATAACACCGGCTCCATAGGCTAGTCCTAAAGTTAGTCCCACTATTAATGGAAATGTTGACTCCTTTGATATTCCTAAAAATTTAGATATAGGCTTTAAAAACTCTGATATTTTATCTAGTATATTTAAATCCTTTAATATTTCCATAAAAATCATAAGGGGAATAACATATTTAGCAATATTTAATATAGAGCCTATACTTCCTTCAAATCCATCCTTTAACATTCCTATTATATCCATGTGTATCAATTCCTCCTAAATAACAATATTTAATATAACTCCAGAAGCTATAGCTAAACTAAATCTAGTTAATAATACTAATATTACACTTATACCGGTTTTTTTAGCAACTGCCGTTTCCATAAAAAGACTATGGGAAAATGATAGCATAACAGCTAGTATAGTTATTTCCTTAGCTCCTAAAGTTAATGATGCCACAGCTCCAAGGGCAGCATAGATATTTACCATATTACCCATAACTAAAACAATAGATGCCTCCCCAGGTAACCCTACAATCCCCATAATTGGGGCAAGAATATCAGATATCCAATCCAATACTGGTGTATAGCCTAAAAATGTAACAAAAAAATAAACAGGAACCACTATTTTAGTTAACATCCAAGTGGTCTTGAGACCATTCATAAATCCATTTTTTATAGTTCTCCAAATATTAACACGTTTATTTTTATTGGTATCATTTATTTCCTTTTCCTCTCTCTTGCAATTTTCCATAACCTCACCCTTTCTAATCTGTCAGTGATATTATAACACAATTTCCTTCGGAACACTAAAGATTTGTATTTAGCATAATAAATAGGGACTGAATGGATTCAGTCCCTATTTATTATGCTAATCTTTGGTCTTCAGTTTCTATTGAATTAGTCCATTTTCCACATTTATCTCCATATCTTGCTACCACTTTACCTTCGGCATATATTTCTATTACTTCACACATATTTGAACAATCATTACATTCAAACCCTTTAACTTTATAGGAAGTGTCTGCTATTTTAAGACCTTTAAAATTTGTTTTACCTGTTTTGGAAACATTACTCTTTGCTAATATACCTGCACCTATTGCCCCCATAACATCATGGTGTTTAGGAACATATATATCTGTATTAAGGGCATTTTTAAAAGCCTCTTTAATTCCAACATTGGCAGCTACTCCACCTTGAAAGACTACAGGCCCCTTTATGTCTTTTCCCTTTCCAATATTATTTATATAATTTCTTACTAAAGCTTCACTAAGACCCCTTATTATATCCTCTTGATTATGTCCTAACTGTTGCTTGTGTATCATATCAGATTCAGCAAAAACTGCACACCTTCCAGCTATTCTCACTGGATTAGTTGACTTAAGTGCCATTTGCCCAAATTCTTGAATTTTAATTCCTAGTCTTGCTGCCTGCCTATCTAAAAATGAACCCGTTCCAGCGGCACATACGGTATTCATAGCAAAATCAGTTACAATTCCATCCCTTAAAATGATGATTTTTGAATCTTGACCCCCTATTTCTAATACAGTTCTTACATCGGGAATCTCATTTATTGCTGCTACAGCATGGGATGTAATTTCATTTTTTACTATATCACCACCTAATATTATATTGGCTAAATGTCTTCCACTCCCTGTGGTTCCTACCCCTTTCACTTTAAAATCTCCGATTTCTCCTCTTATTTCATTTAATCCCTTTTGCAAAACCTCTATAGGTCTACCTTGGGTTCTTAAATATTTTTTTATTATTACTTTATCTTCTTCGTCTAATAAAACTATATTGGTACTTACGGACCCTACATCAACGCCTAGATAACACTCTTTCATTTACCTTCTCATCCCTTCTTTTCTGTAATAAATCTATAAAAGCTTCTAGCCTTGTTAAGTAACCTGCTTCTCCAGTCATTTCATCTACTACTAAAGTCATAATAGGAATATTAAAATCCTTTTCTATAGTAGGCAATATACTCTCAGCCACGATTTCCGGCATACAAGTTAATGGCAATATTTGTATAATGCCATCATACCCATCCTTGGCATATATTACAGAACTCCCAATAGTTTCTCTACCATGACCTCCTACTAGGGTACTTAAATATGGTTTTGCCTCTTTCCACTTTCTTTTTTCTTCCCTAGAACCAATTGGTCCCGGATATAGATGATGCTTTACCCAGGTAGAGGTATCTAGAGATGTATCCACTTCAACTCCTAAATGGCCTAACTTTTTTTCTACTTCTAAGTTTACAAAGGGTTCAATTATGGAGTATATTTCTCCCACTATTCCAACTTTTATAACATCCTTGTTTTTATCAATCTTAACTTTGTTCATTTTATATTCAGTCTCTTTTATAAGATTTAATATCTCTTTAAATCCATGAACCCTATCGATATTGTTAAAATAATTGTCCATTATCATATCTACTTCGTAACTATTATGAGCCTTTGCCCTAACTTTGTTTGATAGCCTCTTTAAATTATCTGCTGCCTCCATCACTTTAGACCCTTTATACAAACTATTAACTATTTTAAAAGCATTTTTAGTATTGGCAGCCTTTAATATTCTTTTAATAAACTTCATATAGTTACCGTCTGGTGGGTCAAAAACTATAATATTCACATCATATCCCAAGTCATTTAATATTTCCTGTTCTATTACTGAATAAAACCCAAATCTACAGGGACCACAGCTTCCTGTGATTATTATTGTATCGGCTCCCTTTTCTATACTTTCTATATAGTTTCCTATATTTATTTTCAATGGAAGACATATGGTTTCAGGTGAATATTTTGTCCCCAACTCAAGGGTTTTTTTACTACATCTAGGAGGCAATATCACTTCATTTCCCAAGTCTTCTAATAAGGCTTTAACTGCTATATATGTATTACCCATGTGTGGAAATGTTATTTTCATAATCTAGCCTCCATCTAATCATATCTACAAATGCTTCTAATCTTGTATTTACTCCTGCTTCTCCCGTATGTTCATCTAAAGTTAGTAGGGTAAATGGTAGTTTTTCTTTCCGTGCCTTTCTTTCAACCAAATCTATTAAAATAGAGTCTAAGCCACATCCAAAAGAGGAAACATATATTATTCCATCGACCTTTCTTTCTTCTATAACATTAAATGCCGATCCTACTATCTTTCTACCAAAACTCCAAAACATTCTTTTAGGAAGTTTTGAAGCATGATAATTAATTTTATCTATATTTATCATCTCTGAAGTTAATACGTTTATATTTTGTTTATGTAACTTGTCAATTAGCTTCATACTAATATGGTCATCGTATATATTATATGGATGACCCAATACAAGTAAATTTAATTTGTTCTTATCTTTTTTTATGTCCTTTAACGACTCATTATACATCTTTATAGCATCTATAGGTACTACACCTCTACCTATTAGATTCAAATATTTTTTATAACTATCAACAGCTTTACTATAAGCAGAAGTTATTTTAAAACCATTTATAGTAAAATGTTTCCCAGTTTTTATTATTGTAGGTATCAAGTTTGAGTTTGATTTATGTAAGTTAATCTCTACATCAATAATAGGTGGTAATCCTTTAATTGAATTTTTTATCATCTCAGGAAGTCCAAGAAATTTAGGACAAATATACTCTTTTTTATGTACACTTATTATTTTAGGTATAAATAAATAATCTACCTTATCCTTTAAATCACATACATGACCATGGTAAACCTTGACAGGCAAACAGGCTTCATCTACACAATTTGAGACTCCTTGATCTAAAATTTTTTTGTTTGTTTTATTAGACAGTACAACTTCTGCCCCGAGGTTATTAAAGAACTCCTTCCATAAAGGATAATAATCATAAAAAAGAAGTCCTTGGGGAATCCCAACTTTATAAGACATCATATCCCTCCTCGTATAATATAGTTAGAACATTTGATAGAAAATAAAGTTCTTTTCTACCGAACATTCTCACTAAAAATAACTTCAATATTCATATTCTTAAATAACCTTTTAATACAAAACTTATCT
>NZ_JBAKFX010000092.1:0-8008 GCF_037577855.1 Dethiothermospora halolimnae
GTTAGACATTATACTTCTTTTCAAAATTAGTTAACATCTTATCTCATATTTATACGACGCTAGTCGCTTTTAAAAATTTTCGGATGAAAGTTTTGGTTTGAATAAATCTTCATGCGATTCCCGTGAATTTAAATATTAATATCCTTCTTTTTTTATTATTTCTTTGTTATAATTAATTATGATTATAAGGATAATACTTATTATTGATATAGATATTTAATGAGGAGGATTTTCATGGAAAATAATAAAAAATATATGATCGAAACCTGGGGTTGTCAGATGAATGAACATGATTCTGAAAAAATGTCAGGTATGTTAGAAACAATGGGCTACTCAAAGGTAGAAGATAGGGAAAAGTCTGACCTAATTATATATAATACTTGTTTAGTTAGAGAAAATGCAGAACTTAAGGTTTATGGTAACCTAGGAGAGCTAAAGTCATTAAAAAGAAAAAATCCAGATTTAATAATCGGTATATGTGGTTGTATGATGCAAAAAAAAGAAGTTAGAGATGTTATTAAAGAGAAGTACGGTTTTGTTGATTTAATATTTGGAACCCATAACCTTCACAAATTACCAGAGTTAATTGCTAATCATAACCAAACCTCTAAAATGATTGTTGATGTTTGGGAAGAGGGTGGAAAAATAGTTGAAGGAGTTCCTGCAAAAAGAAAGCATGATTTTAAAGCTTTTATAAACATTATGTATGGTTGTAATAATTTTTGTTCATACTGTATAGTTCCCTATACTAGAGGAAGGGAAAGAAGTAGGGACCCAGAGGATATATTAAATGAAGTATTTAAACTGGCAAAGGAAGGGTATAAAGAAATTACATTGTTAGGACAGAATGTAAATTCATACGGAAAAACTTTAGAAAGCAAACTGTCTTTTGCTCAACTATTACGAATGATAAATGAAGTTGATGGTATAGAACGGATTAGATTTATGACATCTCACCCTAAAGATTTATCTGAAGAGTTAATATATGCCATGAGGGATTGTAATAAAGTTTGTGAACATCTTCATATTCCTTTCCAAGCTGGAAGTAATAGAGTGTTAAAAATAATGAATAGAAAATATACTAAGGAAAAATATTTAGAATTAATAGGTAAAATTAAAAAAGAGATACCCAATATCTCATTAACTACAGATATCATAGTAGGATTTCCAGGGGAAACTGAGGAAGATTTTGAAGAAACTCTAAATGTGGTTAAAGAAGTAGGCTTTGATTCTGCTTTTACTTTCTTATATTCTAAAAGGGAAGGTACTCCCGCTGCTAAAATGGAAAATCAAATTCCTGATAACATAAAACATGAAAGATTCCAGAGGTTATTAGATACCCTTAAACCATTGAGTCATAAATCAAACGAAAAATATAATGGGGAAGTAGTTGAAGTTTTAGTTGAAGGAACAAGTAAAACAGATGATACTGTATTAAGCGGAAGAACAAGAACTAATAAGTTAGTCCACTTTAAAGGTGATAAAGGTTTAAGGGGACAACTAGTAAATGTTAAAATAACTACCACTAAGACGTGGACACTAGAAGGAATTTTGACTTATGAAGAGTAAAAAAGCTTTAGATAAAGCAAGGGAGTTAGCTAGGGCTATAGTAGAATCTGAAGAATATATATTATTAAAGGAGTCTGAAAAGTCTCTTCATAATGATAAAAAAGCTTCTGACCTTTTATCGACCTATAATAAAAAGCTTGATAAGTTTAATGAGATAAAATTTAAGAGAGATGAAGAACTATTAAAAAAATACCATGAAGAGATAACAAAATTAAAAGATGATATAGACAACAATACCACTATCAATAATCTTTATAGATGTCAAAAAAATTATGATAATCTAATCTCTAATATTAATAATATTATAAATTATTTTACTGGAAATGATAAGAAAAGTAAATGTGGTAACTGCAGTGGATGCAAAGGCTAAGTTTAAACTTAGCCTTTTATGTACTTATAAATATATTTTTTATTATGATATAATATTGATAATTGATAAAATGGAGGGAAAAAAATTGGCGAAATTAACACCAATGATGAAACAATATATGGAAATCAAGGAAAAACATAAAGACTCTATTCTATTCTTTAGACTAGGGGATTTCTATGAGATGTTCTTTGATGATGCTTTAACGGCATCTAAAGAGCTAGAGATAGCCCTTACGGCTAGAAATTGTGGTCAAGATGAAAAGGCTCCAATGTGTGGTGTTCCCTATCATTCATCTAAATCTTATATAGCCAAGCTTGTAGAAAAGGGTTATAAAGTTGCTATATGTGAACAAGTAGAGGACCCTTCTGAGGCAAAGGGCATAGTTAAAAGAGATGTGGTACGGATAGTAACCCCTGGAACAATAACCGATTCAGAAATTTTAAATGAAAAAGAGAATAACTACTTGTGCTCTGTATTTATAGATGATGATGGACTGGGAGTCTCCTATGTTGACATATCTACAGGAGATATGTACACAACTGAACAAAAGGATAATCTAAGTAATAACATAAATACTCTAATAGACGAATTAGCTAAGATTAATCCAACTGAAATAATAGCTAATAACTTTTTATATGAAAGGGAAGAATTAAAGCAACAAATAGTTAATAGGTTTAATGTTGTTCTTAATCATTATTATGATTGGGCATTTGATTTATCTACTGCAAGAAAGGCTATAGAAAATCAGCTTTCTGTTATAAGTCTAGACGGGTTTGGTCTAGAGGATAGTAACAACTCTATAAAAGCAGCGGGAGCTTTGATAGAATATCTTAATGAAACCCAAAAGCAATCTTTAGAACACTTAAACACAATAGTTCCCTATTATATAGATAGATATATGGTATTAGATATCAATACTAGAAGGAACCTAGAGTTGACGGAGACATTAAGGGATAAAACTAAAAAGGGTTCCCTATTGTGGGTATTAGATAAAACATCTACAGCAATGGGAAGTAGGATGTTAAAGAAATGGATCGAAGAACCTTTAGTAGACTCCGATGAAATAAAAAACCGACTGGACCCGATTGAAAGTTTAGTTGATAATGTTGTCATTATGGATGATATAAAAGAATTATTAAAGGAAGTATATGATATAGAAAGACTTGTTGGTAAAATCTCCTACGGAAACTGTAATGGAAGGGATTTAGTTTCCCTTAAAAATTCAATATCAATTTTGCCTGAATTAAAAAAATTACTTATACAAGAAGATTTAAATAAGTTATCTGTACTTGGAAGTAATATGGATACTCTAGAAGATATATTTAAGTTAATAGATGATTCTATAGTAGATGACCCTCCTGTAACCCTTAAGGAAGGAGGCATCATAAAGGGAGAATATAATAAAGATCTCTATGAATTAAGGGAAGCCTCGACAAATGGTAAACAATGGATAAGTGAATTGCAGCAAAGAGAGAGGGAAAGAACAGGGGTCAAATCCTTGAAAGTAGGATACAATAAAGTGTTTGGTTATTATATAGAACTAACTAAGACAAATATTGACTTAGCTCCCGATAACTATATAAGAAAACAGACACTATCCAATTCTGAAAGATTTATAACCCCTGAGTTAAAAGAAATGGAGTCCAAAATCTTAGGTGCAGAAGAAAAAATGACCACTTTAGAATACCAATTATTTCTTGAAATTAGGGATGAAATAAAGGCAAATATTAAAAGAATTCAAAAAACAAGTAAAATAGTTTCTACTGTAGATGTATTATCTTCTTTAGCTACTGTGGCATTTAAAAATAACTATATTAGACCTAGTATTAATACAGAAGGTATAATGAATATAGAAAATGGTAGACATCCGGTGGTGGAAATAATGTTAGAGGATGGTCAGTTTGTCCCTAATGATACTTTATTAGATAATAAAGATAATAGGATATCTATTATAACTGGACCGAATATGGCAGGTAAATCCACTTATATGAGACAAGTGGCCCTTATCACTTTAATGGCACAAATAGGTAGCTTTATTCCAGCTGATAATGCAAATATACCCGTTGTAGATAGAATATTTACACGGGTAGGGGCATCGGATAACTTAGCCCAAGGTCAAAGTACCTTTATGGTTGAAATGAGTGAAGTAGCCAATATACTTAATAATGGTACAAAAAATAGTTTAATCATTTTAGATGAGATCGGTAGGGGTACAAGTACCTATGATGGTCTTAGTATAGCTTGGTCTGTGGTTGAGTATATAGCTAATAAAACAAAAATAGGAGCTAAAACCTTATTTGCAACCCATTATCATGAGCTTACAGAACTAGAAGGTAAAATAGATGGAGTTAATAATTATAGGATTTGTGTTAAAGAAGAGGGAGAAGATATAATCTTTTTAAGAAAGATTGCAAAGGGAGGAACAGATAGGAGCTATGGGATAGAAGTTGCTAGATTAGCTGGAGTCCCTAGAGAAGTAATAAATAGAGCTAATAATATACTAAAGGATTTAGAAGATAGAGATATTAATAAAGATAATGTAAAGGAAATTAACGTTAATGAAGAACTTAAAGAATCTAGTGATGTTAAAGAGGTTGCTTTCACAAGTTATAACATTGAAGATAATAATATAGATAAAGATAGTTTACAGTTAGACCTTTTCGCAGTAAAGGAAAAGGAATTAATTGATAAAATTAAGTCTATAGACATGATGAAAGTTACTCCCCTAGATGCCATAAACATATTATATGATTTGGTTAGTAAAACAAAAGAAATATAGGTGATATAAATGAGTAATATTAAATTGTTAGACGACAAAACTATAAATAAAATTGCAGCAGGTGAGGTGGTGGAAAGACCATCCTCTGTTGTAAAGGAACTTATAGAAAATTCCATTGATGCAAACTCTTCTTCAATCATTATTGAGATAAAGTCTGGAGGTAAGAAATATATAAGAATTACCGACAATGGTGATGGTATAGAAAATGATGATATAGATTTAGCTTTTATTAGACATTCCACCAGTAAAATAAATTCAATCGAAGATTTGGAAAAAGTTAATTCTCTGGGATTTAGAGGAGAAGCCTTGGCAAGTATTGCAGCTGTTTCTCAAGTGGAATTAATAACTAAAACAGCCTCTTCCATGTCTGGTATACAGGTAGAGGTTAGTGGTGGTGGTAAAGCTTCTAAAAAGGAAGTGGGGTGTCCTAAGGGCACAACTATAATAGTAAAAAATATATTTTTTAATGTTCCAGTTAGAAGAAAGTTTTTAAAAAGTGATTCCAGTGAAGCTTCCCAAATAAGTGATATTATATACAAACTGGCTCTAAGTAATCCAAATATTTCATTTAAATATATTAAAGATGATAAGCTAATACTAAAAACGCCGGGAAAAGGAAACCTGCTGAATACTATATATAGCCTTTTTGGTAAACAATATGCCAAGTCCTTAATTGATATAAACTATAATGGTGAAGATTTAAAAGTCAACGGTATGATTTCTTTACCTTCATTTACTAGGGGAAATAGAAGTCATCAGTATCTTTTTGTAAACGGAAGATATGTAGAAAATGGAAATATATCAAGATATATAGAAAATGCATATAAATCATTGGTTCCAATAAATAGGTTCCCTATTTTTATAGTATTCATAGAAACAAGTCCCGATGAGGTAGATGTAAATGTACACCCAAATAAAATTGAAGTTAGGTTTAATAGACTTGATGATATAAAAAATAAACTGTTTAAGCTTATTAAAGATCAGTTTAAAAAGAAAAATCTTATTCCTGAGGTTAATATTACGACAAAGAAAAAGAAGGAAGAAAAAGGGGTTCAGGATAATTTTATTGATATAGTTAAAGAAAAGAAACAAAAAGAAACCAAATCCAACTCAACTTTAGACTTAAGTTCTGACTCAACTTCAAATAAAAGTCTTCCAACCTTTATAGATCAAAAAAAGGTAGATGTTTATAAACACGACTTTAAAAAGGATACTGATTTAGACATAAATGAAAGCTGTGGGGATAATTATGGGCTAAACAATGGACCTAACATAATAAATAATGAAAACAAGAAAGCTAAAGAAGATAGTTTAAAAAATGTTAATGATAGTTATAATGATAGTGTGGAAGTCTTGCCTGATATTAAAATAATAGGGATACTATTTAGTACTTATATTCTTGCTCAAGATGGTAACGATACCTTTTATATGATAGATCAACATGCTGCCCATGAAAGGGTTATGTATGAAAAACTTAAAAATCAATATGAAAAAGAAAATGTTTTAATTCAAGAACTTTTAGCTCCAGAAATTATAGAATTAACTAATAGAGAGATAGAAATTGTTAAAGATAATATAGAGATTTTTCAAAAGGTTGGTTTTTTGATTGAAGATTTTGGTTCTAATTCAATTATATTAAGGGGAGTTCCAATGTTATTTGGAGATCCAAACTCTAAAAGCCTATTTTTAGATATATTAGATAAACTTAACAGTGAGATAAATAGTGGTTATAATCTAAGGATAGAAAAAATTATGAAAATGTCCTGTACTAGTGCTATAAAAGCAGGAGATAATATATCCGATGTTGAAGTTAATAGATTAATAGAGGATTTAAAAAAAGCTAAAGAACCATATACTTGTCCCCATGGAAGACCTATAATTATTAAAATGTCTAAATATGAAATAGAAAAAAAGTTTAAACGTATACAGTAAAGGATGATATAATGACTAAAAAGAAACCATTATTTATTTTGGTAGGACCTACCGCTGTAGGAAAAACAAGTACTTCTATTAATCTAGCAAAACAGTTAAATGGAGAAATTATTTCAGCAGATTCTATGCAAATATATAAGTATATGGATATTGGAACTGCCAAAGTAACCGACGAAGAAAAGCAGGGCATAAAACATTATTTAGTGGATGAAATCTTTCCCAATGAGAAATTCTCAGCTGCAGATTTTCAAAAAAGGGCAAATAAATATATAAGCCAGATATTAGTTAAAGATAAGATGCCCATAGTAGTAGGGGGAACAGGACTTTATGTAAATTCATTGGTATATGACTTGGATTTTACTAAGGCTATATCTAATAATGAATTAAGAAAGAAGTTTGAAAGTGAAGCCTCTAGATATGGAAATGACTATGTAATGGAGAAACTAAAGGAAGTGGACCTTAAATCCGCTAAAAGAATACACATAAATGATACCAAAAGAATAATAAGAGCTCTTGAGGTCTACCACGAAACAGGAAAACCAATGTCTGAATCATACAATAACTTTAGAAAACCAAACCCATTATATGATATAGCATTTGTAGGGCTTTATATGGATAGAAAAAAGCTATATGATAGAATCAACTATAGGGTGGATAAGATGATAGAAGAGGGACTAATTGATGAGGTTAAAAACCTTATAAATATGGGATATGATAAAGATTTAGCTTCAATGCAGGGCTTAGGTTACAAAGAAATTATTAATTGGTTAGATGGAAAATATGATTTTGAAGAAGCCATTAGAATACTTAAAAGGGATTCTAGACGTTTTGCCAAAAGACAATTAACATGGTTTAGACGTGATAATAGAATAAAGTGGTTTGATGTTGAAAAATGTAGTGATAAAAAAGATTTATCTAAAAACATAGCTAACTATGTTAGGAAAAAGTTAAATTATTAAACAAATATATATATTGGAGGGGATAGTAGTGAAAAACAATATTAATTTACAAGATGTATTTTTAAATAAGGTAAGAAAGGAAAACATAAGTATAACAATATTCCTTATGAATGGATATCAGTTAAAGGGCTTTGTAAAGGGGTTTGATAATTATACTATAGTACTTAAAGGAGAAGGTAAACAACAACTAATCTATAAACATGCGATATCCACAATAGTTCCATCTAGTGAAGTGAACTTTCTAAAAAGTAGATAATAACATATTTTAATGTAAAGGGGCTGTCGGGAAATAGACAGTTAATAAAAAATAGTATAATGGATATCCATTATATTATTTTTTTATGCAAAAAAGAAAAAAAGGAAGGTTAAAAATAACCTTCCCATTTCCGTTATATAATA
>NZ_JBAKFX010000093.1:0-7904 GCF_037577855.1 Dethiothermospora halolimnae
AGAAAAATACTATAAAATAATAGATTAATTAAACCTTATAAAGCCCAAATGGGCTTTTTTTAATACCCTTATTTGTTATAAAATAATATAAAATAAATAAAATAAAAGTATAGATAATATAGGAAGGGAGGATGGTGAAATGAGACCTTTAAAATACACAAAAGAAGAAAAAATTAAAGTGCTAAAAGAATATGCTAAGAAATGTAAAGAAGACAATTATTTACATACAGATAAAGAATTAATGGAAACAAAAAAAGGCATGAGAATATTATATTTTATAGATAAAGTATATGAAAGTAAGGAAAAATTTGCTAAAGACTATAATATGTTAGATTTGTATAAACAAAATTGGAAAAAACGAAATAACAGAAAAAAGAAAACAGATAAGGATAAGAAGAAGGAGTTTATAAAAAGATACACAAAGGAAATTGGAAAAAGAAGAGTTTGTTATTATAATTTGGATAATATTAAAATTCCATCTAAATCTTTATTAAATTTATTTTCAGATGAGAATTTGGAAGTAAGAAAAATAAAGAAAGAGTTTTATAATATACTAAAAAAATGTGAAAAATTAAATAGTAGAGAAGAAAGATATGAATATATTAAAATTAAAATGGAAAAAAATAAAAGATTTAAAAATTTTCTCTATAATAATTATAAAAGAGATGTTAGTAATAGAGTTTTAGATGATTATTTTAGATAATAGAGCCTTTATAAATTAAGGTTCTATTTTTTTATACCTTAAATACTTATGTATATATATTATATATACCGTACTAGATTTAATTATAATAAGGATTTTATCAGATTTTTTAACTAAAAATGATTAGTGAAGTATATATTTTTTATGAAAATATAAAACCCTTAAGAGTTAGGAACTTAAGGGGGTAATTAATTCATATATATAAAGTAATTACTTTTAGATATAAATAGTTTAAATAGCATATTAAAATAATCTGGATAAAGTTCCTACTGAAACTAAATACTTTAATGTGGTTTCGAATGTAAGAAATATTTAAATAATATTAAGAAGAAGCAGTAGACTTTCATAAAAAAAGTCTACTTTTTTATTATTTTAGTTATAATTTACGTCTAAATTCTTATAATATAAAAACGTTAAAAGCGGTGAAGTTTGATTTCGTGCTTGAAAGGGACACCTCTCTCCCTTAAACACTGTTTTAATAGCTAGACATATAACACTGTTTTAATAGCAAGACAGCCCACGGGACATACACGCACCTTATTCCCAATAACCCTATCTAAATACCCAAGGAGAATTGGTAATAAAGTGCTACCATTCCAGCCCCCTTTACAAATAAAAAGCAATTTGAAAAGGGAACTGAAATGGACGTATGTCTATCCGTTTGTGAGCTTAACGTAAAAATTTCGCCAAGGCGACCGATGCAAAGCCTCTAATTTTTCCTACTCACAAACCCCGTGGCCTGTCTAGCTATCGGGGGAGAGGTAGTGATTATTCAAGCTACTTCAAACTTCACTCAAAAGATTTAAAAAACCAAGAAGCAAAACCCAAAAATAAAACTAACTCAAAATTAATTCCAAGGAGGTGAAGCCTATGGCAAAAGGAAGAAAAAAATCTACACAGCTAACCTTTATGACTAAGGATCGAAGATTGTTCCAAGCTTTAGCAAAAACAGGTAGAGCTACAGCAGAACAAACAAGTAAATATTACAATACCAAAGAGAAAAGATTAAGAAGACTTATAAAGGAAGGTTATCTAAAGAAAGAGCCAATAATGGTAGATGGTAAAAAAGGTACTTATTGTTATAGATTAACAGACCAAGGCAAAAAGTGGGTAAAAGAAAATTTAGCTACAGTAGATTGTCTCTACAAGCCTACAACTAAAGGAACTCCGCATGATGTTAAATTATTTGAAAAATATTCTAAGTTAAATGAATATGAACAAGACATTGCTTTAACGGAAAATGATGTGGTTAAGAGATGGGGAAAGTTAAAAGGTACAAGTCCCCCAGATCTAGTAGTACCGAAATTCACCACTACATCTGAAAAAACAGGTATAACTAGAACAATGGAAATGAAAGTAATAGAAATAACCACTAAAACTTATACAACTAAAGATATAGAAGCAAAACAAGCATATGTAAAAGAACTTATAGGAAAGGAGGTAAGTGTAGACTATGACAAAGCCAATTAAAATTAAAAAAACACCAAAATTTGATGATATAGATAAAGAAGTATTAGAAAAATATATAGACAAAGAAAACAAGACCATAACATTAACCCTAGATAAAATAAGCCCAATTCAAGATCTTTATATTAAGCTTTTCTACTATAAGTATATAAAGTATATATACCATATTGGTAGGGGTAGAGTGTTTTATCAACAACTAAGTGATTATATGGAAAAGGTACATGGAGAAGCTCCAAGAAGAACAAGAGAGATGGTAAAAGAGATGGAAAAATATAAGCTTATAAATAAAGAAATGTACTGGAATAAATCTATTATCGAATTAACAAGAGCTTCTCAATTAGCCTGTGGAAAGAAAATAAGTTTAAGAAGAGATATTGGAAGTCTTACTAGGAGTACATTTATTATAGAGCATTATAACAAATTCTACCCACAAAAGAGAAAGCCATTTATTTCTCTAGTAAAAGAAAATAAATTTCTACTAGGAGAAGATTGTTTAGAAGAATTTAAAAATCATAATATCTTCTTAGAAAAAGTAAGTAGGAATAACAGAGATGAATATATGCTTACATTTGCCTTATTTGATGTAAATAGCAATATAGACCCTAACAAAATAGTAGAAAAAATAGAACTTATTAACTCAAATATAAATAAAGAGAATGTATTTTTTAGTCTAAATATTTGTTCCTATGATATAGAAAATTATGAGTTTATAAGTCTTAAATGGCTTAAAGAATATAACACTCCATATTTAAGCAAACAGACTAAAGAAGATTTAAAAGATACTATTAAAAAAATAAATGAAGTAGAAATTAAAAGAGAAGAAAAATATATAAATTGTTCTAGTTTTAAGTTTATAAAATTTACTAATTTAAATATAAAAAAGTTTTTTAGCCACAGCAGATCAAAATACTAAAAATGAAAGGAGGATAATTTTATATGAAAGTATTAATAATTATGCTTGTTATATGCACAATAGCCACATATTTTATAAGAAAAAATGCTTATAGCAAATTGTATAATCTTTTAGTTTTATATCTTCCCCTAGAAGAAATGAAAAAAATAAATAAGAAAGCTAGAAGGTTTGATTTAGGCTTTTATTTATCGTTAATCATTACAATTATTTCGGTTTTAATATATATATTATAACTATTAATTTTTAAGGAGGTGAAATGGTTTATGATTAATCAATTTATACAAGAAAAAGAAATAGAAGTAGATAAAAGAATATTATGGGATATTAAAAGGATATTTAAAAATATAGATTTAGAGAATATAAATATAAAAAATAGAGTTGAGACTTTTAATAAGATTGGTGATAAATATGAGCAAATCCAAGAGCATACAGATTTATTAACTAGAAAGGGTAAAGAAGATACATTATATCACAAAGAATTGAATCTATTAAAAGAATTTATAAACTACTTAATAGATTTATATGAGTATCCGTATAGTCTAGATGAGATTTTGAAGAAGAAAGACAATAAAACTGTTTATAAAGTAGATGGACAAGCTTTTATAGATGATGAGATAGAAGGCTTTGAAGAAGTGCAAAAAACTCCAGAAGAAGAAATGGAACAGCCAGAGCAAATTGAAAAAATTCCAACAGAAGATATAAAAGAAGATGTAATAAACAAAGAAGAAATAGAAAATGAAGATATATCTATAAGTGAAGATTTTTAGACTAAATAAATTAAAGGAAAGGAGGATAGAGGAAAATGAATATTAAAGAGTTTATAAAAGATATAGAGAGAGAAGTTAATTGGATTTTATGGTTATTTACTATTATACAAAGTTTGCTTTTAGCAGGGCTCTTTCTTAACAGAAAGAGTCTAATTTTGTTTTTGGGATTTTCAATTTTAAGTATTGTGCTGAACATAATTTTAAAGAACAAAAGAAGATTAATTATAACAATAGTAATTACTATTATATATATACCTGTATATATAAACAGTTTAATTCAGCTAAATATTTTTCTAAAGATAATGATTTATATAATGCTACTTGTATTAGGATTTAGTTATATAAGAGTAAAAGAAATAAAGTTAGAAAGCATTAAAAATATAGTAAAAGTATTACTGGAACTTGAATTTAAGAGTAAGAATAAAAAAGAAAATAAAGGCGATTTACAGGTTGGAATTAACCAAAGCAATAAGAAACCTGTTAATATTCCTTTTAAAGATAGATTTGTTCACAGCCTAGTTTTAGGACCTACTGGAAGTGGTAAAACCAGTCAATCTTTAATTCCTTGGCTTAACCAAGACATTAAAAATAAAGATTTTGGAATTACAGTTATAGAGCCAAAAGGTGATTTAGCAGAAAAAATATATGCTATGGCACAACATTATGGAAGGAAAGCTATATATTTTAATCCAATTTTAGAAGCCTGTCCTACTTTTAATCCATTATACGGGCCAGAGGATGATGTTATAGAAGATATAACTACAACATTTAAAATGTTAAATCCAGATTCTCCTCAGTTCTTCCAAGATATGAATGAACAACTATTAAGAAATGCCTTAAAAATACTTAAAAGATTAAAGGGCAATAATGCTACTTTAATTGATTTGAATAATCTACTTCGAGATAATGGAGGAGCAGGGAAACGTATAATAAATAAATTTGAAGAGTATAACAAAAATAGAGTTAATAACAAAGCTCTTGAAAATGAAAATGAAGAAATTATTAATTATTTTAGACAAGATTACTATAATGAGAAAAGTAAAACCCAAGAGCATACTTCTGGCATAAGATCGCAAGTTGATAAATTAGTTTCTAATAAGTATTTGAGAAAAGTTTTAAATCCTGTAAATGGACAAAGTGATATTAGATTTGATGAACATTTAAATAGATTGCATGAAGATGGTAAAGGAGAACAATTAGTTATATGTATTGCTACAGCTCAAGGAAAATTAAGAGATTTAGGTTCTTTTCTAGGTTATTTTTTAATACTATCTTATCAATCAGCAGTTCTTAGAAGAGAGGGCTTAGAAGATACCCGTATGCCACATACATTAGTTTTAGATGAATCACAGAAGTATGCTAATAAAGGAATGTTAGATCTATTAACCCAAGGTAGAAGTTATCGTGTAGCCACTGTATTAGCAACACAATCTTTAAGCCTGCTTGAAGAGGAAGCTGGAAAAGGATTTTTAGAAAGTGTTAAAACTAACTGTAGAAATGTATTTGTATATCCAGGAATTTCAAGCACTGATGCTAAATATTACAGCGATGAATTTGGCGAAATTATTAAAAGAAGAGTGAGTAAAGGAGTATCCAAGCAAAGATTTGACATTTTACAACAGAATAAACCTAATGCTCCAACGGATAGTAAAACCATAATGGAAGAAGAAAAAGCTAGATTTTCACCATCAGATATTATGTATGGGGAGTTTGGAGAAATAACTATTAAGTATATAAAGAACAATACATTACAAGAGCCAATAGTAGTAAATATAGAGTTTATTCCTCGGGAGCTAAATAAAAAATTAGACAAGATGGTAATAGAGAATAACAAATTAATGGAAAAAGGAATTAATCCTTACAAATATAGAACTAAAAAAGGAAAGCTTAAAAAGCCAATAAATAAAATACTAGAAGATAATCTTAAATTAGATGATGTGATTTAAAAAGTCCTAGCAATAGGACTTTTTTTAATACATAATAAAACAAATTTCATATTATAATTTTCTTTAAAATATCTAAAATATAATATATTACAAATAAAAATAAAATTAGAAAAATGAAAGGAGAGTAGATTTTATGATTAAAACAGAAAAGATTGGACTTTATGAGTTTATAAGAGCTGTTTTAGAAGAGGAAGTAAAAGAAAGATACGGTACATACACAGAAAATTTAAAGTTTGAGTATATAAGAAAAACTGGAAGAAATCTAGGAGTTATAAAAAGTGAGATAAGCGAAGGTAAAGCATTTATTTTCCAAGGAGGTGAAAATCTTGAATAATAAAATAATTAATAAAATAAATGACTTAGATAAATTGAAACAGGAAATTACAGATGGAGATTATAGCAAGCTAAAAGCTTATAAAGAAAAAAGACAAAGATTAGATGATTTACTTAAAGAGCAATATTCCAAACTATCTAAAGATAAACAAAACCAAATGAACTTAATTATGGTCGAAGAAGCCTATCGTATAGTAAATATGTTAGAAAAACAAGGAAAGGAGGAAAAATAATATGTTTGTTTATAAAAATAGCAAGAAGAAGGATTTAAAAGAGATATTAAATCAAATCAAAGAAGACAATTTCAGTAAAGATTATTATATAAATTTAGAAAAGCACGATAAAGACTATATTTTAGCTAAAAAGGAGGTCGAAGTTTGATGAGTATAAGTATAACAATTAATAATTTAGACAGAGAAACACTTAGATATATAAGTAGCAAAGCACTAAAAACGGAGCTTACAGTAAATGAGTATATAAAAGAAATGATAGAAGGAAAAGTAGAAGAGATGAAATATAAAGAAGATAATGCTAAAACAATAAAAGAAATAGCAGACTTCTTAAATAACTTATAAACGAATTCATAAACAAAAAGGAGGTGAAATGGTTTATGAAAAATAAACAATTTAAAAACGTTCTAATTATACTTTTAATATTTCAAATGTTCTTTTCTCCATTATTAAATGTAAAAGCCCATGATGCTGTATATATTCAAATTACTATAGATGAAAGAAATAATAAGTACATGAGTAATTTAAACTCGGATAAACCAGGGTTTATGAAAGAAGGAAATCATCAAGAAGCTCAAACAGGTTATTTTGGTGATTATAGAGCAAAAGAAAAAGAACCATTAGATGTTTTTAATTTAAATTCTAACCTTGGTACTTTTAAAGATATTGAATTAACAGGAGAAAATGCTGAAGAAGTTTCTAAAACAGGAGAAGTAGATGATGGCTTAATTTTTACTTTTCCAGCAAAAGAAGAAAATAAATATATAGTTGCTGGGGCTTATCATGCTGGAGCTCAAGATCAAGAGAGAGCTTTTCAAATATCTAGTACGTTAACTTCAAATTTAAATAGTATGTTAGATATGGTAAATGATGGTAAAAAATATCAAGATACAGATGATTTAGTTAGGTCTTCAATATATATAAGACCTAGTGCTAATACAGGAAATTTTAAAGAAGCTAAATTACCATCAAAACAAGGTAATGTTTATCACATAATGTATGGTACAGATACTACCAAAACGCCTAGTACAATAACAGAAGAATTTCCAGATAGTAATTTTGATAAAAAAGATTTAGAGAAATATAAACCTCATGCTGATGCGGATGGTAATTTATATGCTTATGTATGGAAAGAAGTAGATGGACAAAGTGATCAAATAGATGTAAAGTCAATAACACCATTTATATATGCTATGCCAAAGGGTTATATCCCTATAGATGGAATCAATAATGGAGAGGCTTTAATAGAGAAGGCAGAAGGTACAAATTTTGAATTTGCTGATAGCGGAAATGATACAGCATGGATTACTGTTCATCATTTATCTCTTCAAGCTAACCATTCGAGAATGAATATGGGTATGCATTATGGAAATATTGACACTAAATTTGAAAGTGATACAGGATGGTTTGAAGATAAGATTTATGGGCTTCTTTTCAGTGTATTTTCTGGGATTAGGACATTGTTAGGCTTATATGAAACACAAGAACTTATTTATAATGAAGGAATGAGAGGTACTGATCTTTATAATGATGGAATGATGAGTT
>NZ_JBAKFX010000094.1:0-7836 GCF_037577855.1 Dethiothermospora halolimnae
GGTTAGACATTATACTTCTTTTCAAAATTAGTTAACATCTTATCTCATATTTATACGACGCTAGTCGCTTTTAAAAATTTTCGGATGAAAGTTTTGGTTTGAATAAATCTTCATGCGATTCCCGTGAGATGTCATAGGAATTAGTAGCCAAAGAATTAATTTAATGATATAATATAGACTAAGACATGTCCTAAAGATAAAAATAGTTCTAATTATATTAAAAATATTTTGAAGAGGCGAGACGTTGGTTAGTTATTGATTACTAATTTAGTGTCTCTTTTTTTTATGCCGTGAATAAAAAATGGATAATTAAAGTTTTAGGACTTAAATTTAATAAATGGGAGGTACTTATGAACATTTTTAAAATAGCATTTAATGCATTTCCCGAATTAGAGACTAACCGCTTTATACTTAGAGAGGTAAAGGAAAGTGATTTTAGAGAAATATATGATATTTATTCTGATGAAGAAGCAGTAAAATATCAGCAAATAAAACCTATGGAAACCATTGACCAAGGGAAAAAAGCAGTAAGTTTTTTTAAAAGAGGATATAAAGATAAAAAGTTTATTCGTTGGTGTATAGTTAGTAGAAATGATAATAAAGTAGTGGGATTAATTACACTTCATCACTTTGATAGTTGGAATTTTAGTGGAGAGATAGGGTATATGCTTAATAAAAAATATTGGAAGCAAAATATAATGAGTGAAGTTGGTGAAAAAGTTATACAATATGCATTTGAAGTAATAGGATTACATAGAATAGCGGCATCGATACATCCTAATAATATAGGCTCGATTAAATTAACCACTAAGTTAGGATTTAAAGTCGAAGGGATGAAAAAGGAAGCGGCATACAATATTAGAACAGAGAAGTTTGAAGACAGATTAATATATGGAATTATAAAGAAGAAAGAGAAATAAGACCTAGTTTTTTAAAAGTAAAAAGCTAGAGATTTTTTATAGGGACAGTTCATTATAAAAAAGAAGTATATAAATTTCTTCCTTGGTCATAATATCACTTAATAATAGAAAAGGAGTGATATTATGCCAAGAACAGCTAGGCATAAAAGTTGTGAATCCATATATCATATAATGGTTAAAAGTGTAGGAGATTCAAAATTGTTTAAAAAAGATATGGACAAAGAAATTTATTTAGGTATAATTAGAAAATATCAAAAGATATTTGATTTTAAGGTCTATGCCTATTGCCTTATGGACAGTCATGCCCATTTTATGATAGATGCAAATGGCTCTGACGTATCTAAGTTCATGCAAAGAATAAACCAATCCTATGCCCAGGGATATAATATTAGATATGAGAGAAGGGGTCATTTGTTTGCCGACAGATTTAGAAGTGAAATAATTGAAGATGATAAATATTTAAAAGTTTGTTTCGGATATATACATAATAACTGCAAGGACATACCCGGTTGGGAAGGACAAGAAGAAAGATACCCATATTCTAGCTTTGGAATATATATGGGAATAGTAGAAAATAGGTATTATTTAGTAGATATGAGCTTTATGATGGGTATTTTTAGCCAAGATTCTAAGGTAGCTCAAAGAAGATGTAGGGATTTTATGAAAATATATATTGAAAGTAAGAATGATAAAAAAATGAAGAGACATATTGAGTTTAAAGATCAGAAAACAGAGTATAGAAGTGAGAGACATATAATAGCTAGGAATTATACTCCTGAAGAAGTAATAGTATTTGTGTCTAACTATACTAATATACCTAAGAGGAGTTTAACCGAAAGATATAGAAGGGAAGTAACAGAAGGTAAAGCGGTACTTGTACTTTTATTAAATAGGTATTGTGATGTAAGGCTTAAGGATATATGTAAATTGATGGGAAATGTGAGTCAATCTAGGGTTTCTACTTTATGTAGCATGGGTTCGAGAATAATATGTGAGGAGGAAAAATATAAAGATATAGTTGATGATTTTATAGGTTTAAAGACTAAATAAAAATTAGTTATAAAAAAATTTTTATAATTAATTATATAAAAAATGATATTATTTAAAGTAGAATTGGACAAGCTTAGGATAATTATATGATTGAAGGGAAAAATATTATAAAATTATAAATTTTTCAGACTATAATTTTAAAATGTAAGTTTAAATAATGAACTGTCCCTTTCAATAAGTCTTTAAAAAAATGAACTGTCCCTTACACTGGAAGTATATATTATGAAGGAGGAATAATTTTGAAATCATTGTACGGTCTTATCGGAGAAAAATTAGGTCATAGTTTTTCGCCTCAAATACATGGAGAGATATTTAAAAAGCTAAACATATCTGGTTATTATCATTTGTTTGAAATGGATAAAGGAGATTTAAAGGATGGAATAAAAGGAATGAAAGCACTAAAAATAAAGGGTGTTAATGTAACTATTCCTTATAAAATAGATGTTATGAGTTTTTTAGATGACTTATCAATAGAAGCAGAAAAAATTGGTGCTATTAATACCATTTGTTTTCAAGATAATAAAGCTATTGGTTATAACACAGATTATTATGGCTTTGGGATGATGTTAAAGAGATACGGAATTAATGTAAAGAATAAGAGTGTGGTAGTATTGGGAACCGGAGGAGTAACTAAAGCTGTTTTACAATATTTATCAGACGAAGAGAGTAAGGAAGTAGTTTTAGTTAGTAGAAATGTTGATAGGGCTAAAGATAAAATAAAGGGATATACTATAGTATCCTATGAAGAATTAAAAAACTTTTCAAAAAGAGATATAGTCATTAATGCTACCCCATGTGGCATGTACCCAAAGGTTGATTATGCCCCTGTTGGAAAAGATATTTTATCAAAGTTTAATATAGCGATAGATTTAATTTATAATCCTGAAAAAACACTTTTTTTAAAGTGGGCTATAGAGGAAGGACTAAAAGTAGTTAATGGTCTATATATGCTAGTTGGGCAAGCAATTAAAGCTCAAGAATTGTGGAATAATATGCAGATACAAGATTCTATTGTAGAAGAGATTTACAAAGAAATATCTAACAAGATATCTAAAACTAAGAAGTAACTTATATATAATAGTCTAATAAAATGTAAACATTTTGTAAACAACAGTTTTATTTTCTTTTATTATTTGTGGATTAGTGATATACTCTTGATTAGATTTTGATTTTTAAATTATAGATGTTGAAGGGAGTTTTTAGTTTGTCAATCAAGAAAAAATTAGTAGTGTTATTAGCTGCAGCTATGCTAATATTTGGTGTAGTAGGATGCACAAACACAGAAGAATCACAGGAACCAGATAAGCAAGAGCAACAGGGAGAAAAGGAGCAAGAAGAGCAAAAAGATCAAAAAGATCAAGAAAAACCACAAGAAGTTGTAGCTATCGTAAATGGAGAAGAAATTGCAGGAGCTGATTTCCAAGCAACTGTTAATCAAATAAAGTCTATGTATGCACAGCAAGGGATGGACTTAAGTAGTGAGCAAGGTAAGCAACTTTTAGAACAATTAGAGAAACAAGTTTTAAATAGTATGGTTGGTCAGGAATTACTTAGACAACAGGCAGAAAAAGAGGGTTATACTGTTTCAGAAAAAGAAATTAATAAAGAATTAGAAAAAGTAAAAGGTCAATTTGAAAATGATGATCAATTCAAAGAGGCATTAGATAAAAATGGGACTACAGAAGCTCAATTAAAAGAAGAGATTATTAATAGAGGGAAAACACAACAATATATAGATGACCAAGTTGGAGAAGTTACAATAACAGAAGAAGAGTTGAAAGAAATTTATGATTCATATGCCCAGCAGAGTGAAGATATGCCAGAATTTGAAGAAGTGAAAGCTCAAATTAAAGAACAGGCTAAATCTCAAAAAATGCAACAGGAAACTAATAAAATTGTTGAGAGGTTAAAGAAAGATAGTGAAATAGAAATTTTATACTAGAATAATAAATATTTAGTGCTTAGAAAACCAATCTGGACTGTATGTAGTTTAGGTTGGTTTTATATTTTTAATTAATTATTAAGGAACTGGAAACTTCACAACTTGTTTAAATTAGAACTGTAAAGTTACCAGAAGTAAAAATAACTATAGAAATAAAAAAGTTCAAGACATAAAAAAAGATATAGAAAAATTAAGTTATGATCTTAAGTATAAGGATATAGTATATAAACCAAAAACTCAGATGATTGTAGGAGGGAAATAATATATGATTATATATACGGCCACATATGAAGAATGGAATAAAATTAAGGATAAAGATGGTTTTGCCAGTAAAGATTTGGATACAGAAGGATTTATCCATTGTAGTTATCCTAGGCAAACTACAGGGGTTTTAAATAAACATTTCAAAAACGAGAAAAAGGTTATGCTACTTTGTATTGACCCTGACCTTTTAACGTCAGAATGGAAAAGTGAAGACTTAAAAGGTAAAGGGGAAGAATTTCCCCATGTATATGGAGAAATTAATACAGATTCCATTATAAAGGTTATAGAAATTAAGCCCTCAAAAGACGGAGTATTTTATGAAAATAATATTATAAGTCTACCTACACTATTGAATAATATAGAAAAATAAGGTAAAATTATACATATACAACTTGATAAAGATTTTTTATCAAAAGTATAAATTTATAATTTAGGAGATGGAAAGTATGAGAAAAGCAATGGTGATGTTTTTAGTATTTACATTACTTTTCAGCCTTGTTCCAATCAAAAAAGACAGCTATGTGTTTGCACAAAATAACATAAAAATTGGAGATTATATTTATTTTGGAAATTACTATGGAGAGCCAATTTTGTGGAGAATTATTAATATTGATGAAGATGGTAATCCTCTTCTTTTCTCAAATAATATTTTGACTTTAAAAGCCTATGATACAAATGAGAATAATTGGGAAAGATCTACTATTAGAACATGGCTTAATAGTGGGGAAGAAAAGGTGAGGTATTCCAATAAAGCTCCATCCAAAGATAATGTGGAAGGAAATTGTTATGACAAAGAATCGGGCTTTTTATATGGATTTACGAAAAATGAGAAAAAAAGCATTTTACCCATTGAACATAGAGTGATTCTTGCTAAAAGAGACTATAATGAAAGAACTGGAGGAAGTAAACCATTAGTTGCGGACTATGAACTACATTGGAAGGAAAGAAATAAAAAGTATAGTAAGTTATATTTAGGAGCTGAACATTATTATAATAATGCGTATTATAAAAATATAAAGGACTCTGTATTTCTATTGTCAGTTCGAGAAGTGAAAAAATATGTTCTTGATAGAAAATGGGATTATAATGCCTATCCCACAAAACAGGCTCTTGAAAATGCAGAAGTAAATTATCTCGTTTATCACAGTAAAAGTTATTTGTCAGAGGATGAAAATGCACCCTATTGGTTCCGTACACCCATGGGTGATTCTGAGGATTCGGTGGTTTTATCAGGGTATTGGACTGTATGTGATTCAGTACAGGTCTATGCGGGGGAAATAGGAGTTAGACCAGCTTTATACTTAAACTTATCTAAAATAAGTTTAAAAGAAGGAACAGGTACAAAAAAGAGTCCATACAAATTAGCATATGCCAATAAGTCTTAAAGTATAATAGCAGTTTCATTGTAAAAAAGATCTATTTATCTTTTCTAAAATATAGTATAGAGGAAACTCTATACTATATTTTGTTATATAATAGTTTATATAATAAAAAACACTATTGACAGAACAGTAGATTACATTATAAAGTGTTTAAAAGAAATATATTAGTTATTTGTTAAATTTAAATATGTGTTAATACAAAAATGATTTCGCCGAAGGAGGGGGATTTGTGGAGAAAATAAAGCCGTCATTAGATACTCAAATAAAAAATATAGGAGATTATATAATTGAATCACAAAATTTCACATTAAAAGTTCACGGGAAAATGGAAGATGAAGAATTTAAATGTTATATAGATGACGTTAATGATGTCTACTTAAATTATCTTAAAGTTGAAAAACAAAATGTTATAGGGATTAATATTTTAGATATAAAAGATGAACTTTCAGAGTTATATTATAATCTTGTAAAGAAGGGATTTTATAATTTTGATAAAGAGAATATTAGCATTATTTTAAGGAAAGAAAATAATAATTATAAAATAGTTAATCTAAAGGACATGCAAAAATGCTATGGTACTTTTTATAAAGTGAATAGTTATACTCTGACAAGAGAAAAAAATTTAATAAAAGTACTACTTGTAATAAGTAATGTCAATAGAGAATTAAATTTGAAAAAAGAAAAAAATACTGTAGAGGATATAAAAAACTACAATGATAAGATTATGAGTATGTCAGATGTTATAACCAATTTATCCCACTCTTGGAGACAACCATTAAATAGCTTAAATTTCTCCATTATAAATCTTATAGATGAAATAGATGTTGATGATTCTGGGATATTAGATGAATACTATAAAGAAATATGGCAAATCATGGAAAGTCTTTCGGATAAAATAGAGAAATTCAGGTCTTTTTTTGAAATGAATGATGAAAAAAATTTTTTTAGTGTGGAAAAATATCTCAATATGGTTTTTGAAATTATGGAGGAAAAAATTAAAAAAGATCATATAAAAATTGATGTCATTATGGGAGAAAAAATTAGAAAATATGGCTCATCAAATGAATTTGTTCAAATTATGTATTGCATATTCTTTGATATTATAGAGTACTGTAAGAATGTATTAGATATTTATAATAGAAAAATATCTATAGAGATACATAGAAATAAAAAAAATATTCTATTTAATATAAAAATTATATTTGATAAAAGTAAGTATAGGCATTTTAAATTGTGTTTAAATCATTTATCTATGTTTAACAATATTATACATAATAAGATGAATGGTTTTATTAAATTAACAAATACAGAAATAAAAAATGAACTGGTAATAGGTTTTCCTTTAGATGTAGAGGAGGTTTAATATGGAAGAAGGTAATTTATTAAAAAAAATGAAGGTTTTGTATGTGGAAGATGAGGCTATAACAAGGAAACAAGTATATAGGTTTTTAAAAAAGAGACTGGGAAAAGTAATTACAGCTGAAAACGGACAAGATGGAATTGAAAAATTTATTGAACATAACCCAGACATAATAATAACAGATTTAGTAATGCCGGATATAAGTGGAATTGAAATGATGAAAAAGTTAAGAAAAGATGGACATAAATGTCCTTTTATTATTACTTCGGCATTATCCGATACTAATACTATTTTAGAAACAGTAGACCTAAAGATAGAAAAGTACTTAATAAAACCTATAGATACTAAGATTCTTATAGAAAATTTGATACAGATATCCACTGAAATTTTGGAAGATAGTAAAGATTCATTAGTGATTAATAGTGATAATATCTTAACCCCGGAAATTAAAAATGAGATGGAACTTGAAATTAGAAACTTGTATTCTAAATATTTGAAAAAAGCCACTGGTAGAGGAGCAAAAAACATTGAGGTATTAATAAAAGGAAAGACAATAGAAATATTTTCAAAGGAGAATCTTACGACTTTAGAGTCTACATTATTAAGTACTGGAGAATATCAGAAGACTGTAGAGGTCATTAGAAAAACTATCTATGAAAATACTATACATGAAGTTGAGTATCAAATAGAAGAATTATTATCTAGAAAAGTAGTCATGAAAGACATACATATTTCTCCCATTGAAAAGTATGAAAGATTAATACTAGATATTATATAAGATGTTAGTACAACAGAAGTTTCGCATCTCAAAAATTTTAATGGGCGATAGCCCTTGGATTCACAAGATTAGATTAAGATAAGGTAGAAATCAATAAATTCCTATTTTTACTGGAAATTTTGAAATAAATCTTTACAAAA
>NZ_JBAKFX010000095.1:0-7693 GCF_037577855.1 Dethiothermospora halolimnae
TTAACTTAGTTTATGAGTTGGGGATTACGAATCCCTAAGTAACGTCAATATTTACGGGCTATGGGATTATGAATCCCCCAGCGATGGGTTACTTTGAGTCAATTGGACAAGGCATGCCTTGTCCCTAAATATAAATCAACTTCCCTCAATTTTTCTTCTTATTATCTTTATATCTTTTAGAGCGTATATTCTCAGTCTCAAGTCTTCCCGTTAACTTTTTATTACCTTCACTTTTATATTGTCTCCAATTTCCACATATTGTCCTGGCTTCCTGCCTATTACTAACACCTTTATAGCACTATATATAATACTAAAATATACTTATGTTTTTGTCGAAATGCGACAAAAAGAGACTAGCCTACATATTCCTAACATATTTGCGTCCTACAAACAATAGGTATGAAAAGTTCGTCCCTGAACCGAATATATTTAATTTTTGAAAAGAAATCTTCGAATAAATTCAAAGCTACTGTTACAGTCACTATTGACATTAATAACTTATATCAGTCTTTAGACATCCTCGTCCAATAAACTTTGTTAAGTTTAATCAGCTATTATATCTTATCAATATTATTATCGGTAATAACTTGTACTACTTTAATATTTTTTTATTTTTTTAAAATTTCCATTGAAATTATCTTTTTCTACTAAGTACCATCGGTGAAAATTTGTCGTACTTTAGCTTTTTTAAATTATATATATAGTGGTATAAAGCATTTATTTTTTAACTATATATAGCTATAATATTTTTGAAACTTCTTTAGTCTATTTTTATATCAGTAAATCCTTTAGAGATATATTGTGAGCTATAGGATAAATGTATTACCTCAAATTTTTCTTCTTTTATTTTATCTATCCCCTGCTGATACTTCCTTATGAAATATACTTTATATTTACTATTTCTAGATTCATTTGCTAAAGATATGTATGTCATTATATGCACCATACCAATATTTCCATTTCCATCTACCCAAAAGCAATATTTTTCGTATGTAACAACCTCTCATATAAAAATAGATTAGCTTTATTCTTTGCTTATAAGCTCTTAGCTACCAAATGAATCTCCCTACCTATATTTAGTTCTGAAAGTTTTTCATATATCTTAAATATTTTTTCACCGTAACCTATTTCCTTTAATCTCTTTTCAAATTCTACCCTTTTATAATGAGCTTTTTTCCCTAACTCTTTATTTTTTATATAATCTTCTCCCATTAATAGAAATATTTCTAAAGGAAAAGATGATGTCTTGTACACTATTTCAAACCCTAGTTTTTCTATGAATGGTATAAATGTGTTAAAATTCCAATAATTTAAGTGGTCAGGAAAATGAATCCAATAGGGGCTTTCTTTATTATATTCTGAATAACACTGTTGTAAAAAACTAAAATCATTAGGTACTTCTATAATTATATATCCTCCCTCTTTCAAAAAATCTCTCTTTATCACATTTAATACATCTGAAGGATTAGGGATATGTTCCAATACAAAGCTTAAGTTCACAAAATCAAACTTCTTATTAAACATATTTGAACCTAACATCCCTTGCTTTACATTTAAGCCTTTTTTCTCACATTCTTTAACAGATTCTATTGAAGGCTCTAACCCATAGACATTAAAACCTTCCTTTTTAAACTCAGTAAGTAAATCTCCCTCACCACAACCCACATCTAGTATATTTTTTCCCTCAGTCATGTTGCAAATTCTTTTAACTTTTTCTGAAAGATTTATTTTTTTTAACTCATCTTTATATTCCATAGAATAAAAATTATCTAGAAAATCATCTTTTGGATAAGGATGTACATGATGAAATCCACAACTTTCACACTTTACAACATTATAATCCTTGTTTATTTCAAATATTTCATTAAATATATGATCCAAATTTTTCACATTAGACCCTCCGCTTTTTTAGTTATTTTCTACCAATTCTATAACACCTACATTCTTATTATATAAAAACACTACCTTTCTATAATTAAAAGCAATTGCCTCCTTAGAAGAACTAATTATAATAAATCCCTTACTTTTTAAATTGGCAATATCATTTTCTAAATTATTACTTTCATAACATATATGATAAGGTGACGGTCCACTCTTTTTTAAAATATTAGTTATAGGAGATTCTTCACTTACTGGTGCTATCAGCTCAACCATATAATCTCCATTTTTCATAAATTGAATAATTATGTCTCTATTTTTGTCAACAACACTTCTCTCATTTTCTATATATCCCAGTTCTTTAAATTCTTCAATTGAATCTTCTATGTTATAGACTGCATATCCTATATGGTTAACCTTCATTTATAATCAGCTCCCCATATTCTTTTTTGGTAGATTTAGTACGTTCCAGTTCTATTATATATTGTTTTGCTCCCCCGTTGTCTATTGATTTAATAGTATAACCATATCTCTCAAATAGTTTGCTAACAGGTTTATTCTTTTTAGTAGGATAATAGTAACACATTAGTTTTTCATAGCCTTTATCTCTATAGTTGTTCTCTATAAAGTTTATTATGGTATTTTCTATAAATCTCCCCATAACTCTGCAACTCATAAGAAATGTATCTATCTCAACTGTTTTTTCTTTATAATGTTTTTTTATTATTAGCACTACTGTTTTCCCATTATCTCCAAATTTATCTTCAACTGCAGCAACATAAACATCGTATTCTTCTGAATTTATAAAATTTCTTATATCATGATTAGTATACCTTTTAGTAGTTAGGTTAAATTGATTTGTCTTTTGAGTTAGTTGAGCTATCCTGTCTATATCAACTTCTTTCGCCTTCCATATCTTGATTTTAGTTTTAAGACTTTTTAAGAATTCATCAAAAGAACCTGACCCTTTAAGCTCTTCTTTTCTCTTTATATTTGCCCTATACATTTGTGACTTCTTTTTATCTTCGTCTGTTGCTTTGATGGAGAGGAAGTAGTCATAATATAGTTCAGTAATTAGCTTTTCTAGCTCTGAAGTATCTTCTGGAAAATTCGGAACTTCAACCTGGGGCAATGCCATCTTAACACTTTCTCTTTCCACCGGATTATCATCAATAAATACAAATGAATCTAGTCCTATATTTAATTCTTCCGAAAGATCATTTATATTTTTTATCTTTGTATCCCAATTTATCTTAATGTTAACAAAGTCATCTTCCTTTAATACCATATGTTCATGGCTGCTAAATACTTCTATTGCATCTTCATGATTATTCTTTGATACTATGGCTAAAATAACTCCTGTTTCTTTTAATTCTTTTATTCTTTTTTGAAAATCCTTATATCTAGCCCCTTCTTTAAACTCTGATAACTCTATGTTATCAATACCTTCTTCTCCTATAACTCCTCCCCAAAGTGTATTATCTAAATCTAAAATTAGACACTTTTTTCTCTTGCCTTCAACAGCCTTCGTATATCTTAATATTTCCTTTTCTAAAGCTTTCTGCCCCCCAATAGAATAAACTATACTTCCTAAGTACCACATCTTTTTAGAATAAAAATTATCCCGTCCTATTTTTTCAATAAGAGATTTCATTTCAAAGACATAAAGATTATCATACCCTACTACTAAATTAGATAAACTATCATACCAATACTCTTCTATTTTCCTCTCTATTCTCAAACTTTTTATATTGTCTATTTTTAATAAGGGTAAGTCAATATTAGAAATAAAAGTATTTATTTCTTGATTATTTTTTATGAAAGTTTCTATATATGAGACATACATATCTATATCCTTCTTAATACTAAAAAAATCTTTATCGTAGGGGTTTAATAATTGATGCCCATCTAGTAGTATAAACAATGCTTCAGGATTAAACTCTACTAAACCTGAATCTTTATTTAATATACTTTGAACCCAATTTCCATATCCCTTTGGACTATAAATATCATGAAACTTAGATAGCTTTCTTGTTAACATATCAATATTTATATTTGAGAGTATCGAAATTCTCATCAAATCCCTCCAAATCTTATTATATGTATTTTTTAAAATCTTTAACTTCTTTTATTTCTGCTACTTCTTCAAAAGGAATACTGATATCCATCTGTTCTTCTAGTTCAGCTATTATCTGAATATGTGCCAAAGAATCCCATTCTTCTAAATAATCTCTAGAAGTGTTAACATCTATCTCTCCTTCACTAATATTTAGTACTTCACATATAACTTTAAAAATTTTATCCATAACTATCCTCCTAATATAATTTCCCTATATTATCTATAGGCATTATATATTTTAATAAATTAATAATTTTATCTTTTCTTTTATTCCATATAACTTTATTAATCTGTTGATAACATATCTCTATTTTATTTTCATTTACATTTTTTGTGTAAATTTCTTTAGTTTCAAATCCAAATTTAGAATGTAAATTTACTACCTTATTATTTGATAATTTTGTTCTACAGTGGACATTATCTAAATTTAAATTATTAAATCCATGCTCTAACAAAGCATATTCTAAAACAATTCCAAACCCACTATTAATGTACGTTTCATCTATTAAATAAAATCCGAACTCTATACTATTTTCTTTTGAAAAGTAATCATAGTTTAACACTCCAAATGGTTTGTTGTCATAAAAAGCTATATATATTTTTTTCTGTTTATTTTTTTTTGCCTCTTTAAGAAATCTATAATGATCTCTTTTTTGTATTATATCACTATTAAACATTTTCTCCCTAACAAACTTCTGATTTCTCCATTCCAATAATTTTTCTTTGTACTTATTATCTAAATCAAATATATTGTAAAAACTTATACTTTTAATATTAATCACCTTCTATACTAATAATATCCTTTGTAAATGGTGTTCCTTTCTTAATATCAGTTTTTGATACTTTGCCTAGTACTTGTTCATAATATTTTGGTTCTAATCCTTGGGCTGGTCTTATGACTCTAATATTTTCTCTGGTTAATTTCTCACCTTTTTTAATATCTCTAACAACAAAAATAGATTTTCTATGGGATCTGCTTATTTTTTCTTTTTCTGATATTTCATAATTTATTTTTCCCATAGCTCTTTCAGCTAATCTTATATTATGAACCATTTCTTTAAACTCATTAGGTTCCATAGAAAAAAATGAATCTGCTGTATCATCTTCCCTTGATAAACAAAAATGTTTTTCTATGATCTTAGCTCCCATTGCAACAGCTGTAGTTGCTGCTATAGATCCTAAAGAGTGATCCGATAATCCCACTGGCACATTAAAGTTTTTTTTCATATCTATCATAGTGTTTAAGTTCATATTTTCAGGAATAGAAGGATAGGCACTGGAACACTTTAATATAAATATTTTATTATTTCCTTCTTTTCTTATAGTATTAACGGCTTCAGTTATCTCATCTAATGTTGCCATCCCTGTAGACATAATGATTGGTTTCCCCTTGGATGCAATATATTTTATAAGAGGTATGTCTACCACCTCAAAAGAAGCTATTTTATACGCTTCTACTTCTATATCTTCCAAGAAATCTACTGCGGTTTTATCAAAGGGTGTGGATAAAAAGTCTATACCTATCTTATCTGCTTCTTTTTTTAATCTATCTTGCCACTGCCAAGGAGTATAAGCCTTTTTATATAAGCTATAAAGGGTTTCTCCTTTCCAACTACCTTCATTAATAGTGAAATATTCATTATCACAGTCTATAGTAATGGTATCTGGGGTATAGGTTTGTATTTTTATACAATCAGCTCCCGCCTCTTTAGCAGCATGTATAATTTCCACTGCTTTTTCAAACTTGCCTCCATGATTGGCGGACATTTCCGCTATTATATAACATTTTGAATTATTGTTATTAAGATTTTTTAGCCCCTTCATTGCTTACCTCCTTTTCTAATGATTTTTGATTTACATGCTCGTTAATATATGACAATTGTGGATTTTCTTCAATATATTTAAGTATATCTTTAAAGTAAAAGTTATGTGTCCCTTTATAAAAATTGTTATATATATTTTTTATTAATTGCAAATCTTCTTTAGTATCTAAAGTCCATCTATATTTGGAATAATCTATATCATTTTTGAAATAGTATATATTTTTACTATTTTCATACATATAAGGAGTCACATGCTCCCTTTGATAAGATTTATGTGCTTTTAAATAAGCTTTTTTTAGTATATCAAAAGAAAATACTTCCACATCTAATCCTCTTGGATATGTTCTTTCTACTAAATCATTGCCACCGTTTGTGATTATATTGTACTCATTTTCTTTATATTTTTTTATTATTTTATCTATAATTAGTGGATCTATCAATGGACAATCAGATGTAATTCTGACAACTATATCACCATTATTTTCTTTTGCTGCATAATAGTATCTACTTAATACATCTTTTTCACTACCTCTTAAATATTTTACATGCTTTTTTTTTGCTTCTTCAACTATCACACTATCTTTCTTATTTTCTGTTGTAGCTATAACTATGTCATGTATTAGCTTACTCTGTTTTACTCTATCTATAACATGAGATAATACTGTCTTTCCGGATAACTTTTTAATTACTTTTCCCGGCAACCTTGTAGAGCCCATCCTAGCTTGTATTATACAGACTATCTTTTTCATTATAAGCACCTACTTCCTATAGTAATTAATCACTTTGTCCTAGGCTTTAACCACATCTTTAACATCCCTTAAACTTATATAACTCTAACTGTATTATATATAAAGGCCAACTGAAATTTGAATACTTAGCCTTATTGAGTGTAACTAATCCATCTATTTCTGATATTAATTCATTATATTTCTACTAACTTTCTTATTTCTATAAGCATCCCCAGTATATTGGATTACTCCTAATGTACACTGGATATCCTTACATTATTATTTATTTTTCCATTAAAACTAATTAAATAAAAAATAATGGCAAGGAATTAACCTTCGCCATTATTTTTATTTATATCCAGTTTACTATCTTAATAACTGAAGTACACCTTGTGGTGCTTGATTTGCTTGAGCTAGCATTGATTGAGCAGCTTGCTTCAAGATATTGTTTTTAGAGTATTCCATCATTTCCTTAGCCATGTCTACGTCTCTGATTCTTGATTCAGCTGCTTGTAAGTTTTCAGATGATGTATCTAAGTTCTTTATAGTATGCTCTAATCTGTTTTGGTATGCACCAAGCTTTGATCTTTCAGTTGATACTGTAGTTATAGCTGTATTTATAGTTGATATTGCTGCTGTTGCAGAAGCAGCATTACTTAACTTTGCATTTATTCCAGAAACACTTAAAGCACCTGCTCCCATTGTAGCTATAGTTAAAGTTATTTGTTGACCTTTATTAGCTCCTATTTGGAAATCTTTTCCTGAGAAAGTTCCATCTAGTAAGTTCTGAGTATTAAACTCTGTTTGAGATGAAATTCTGTTTATTTCATTCTCAAGTTGCTTCACTTCATCCGCTATAGCAGTTCTATCAGCAGTTACATTAGTATCATTTGATGCCTGTACTGCTAATTCTCTCATTCTTTGAAGTATAGCGTGAGTTTCATTCATAGCACCTTCAGCTGTTTGGATTAATGAAATACTATCTTGAGCATTTCTACTAGCTTGAGTAAGACCTCTAATTTGACCTCTCATTTTTTCTGATATAGCTAGTCCTGCTGCATCGTCTCCAGCTCTATTTATTCTTTGTCCTGAAGATAATTTTTCTAAAGATTTTCCTTGATTTGTGTTGTTGATTCCTAATTGTC
>NZ_JBAKFX010000096.1:0-7647 GCF_037577855.1 Dethiothermospora halolimnae
AGAAAAATACTATAAAATAATAGATTAATTAAACCTTATAAAGCCCAAATGGGCTTTTTTTAATACCCTTATTTGTTATAAAATAATATAAAATAAATAAAATAAAAGTATAGATAATATAGGAAGGAAGGGAGGATGATGAAATGAGACCTTTAAAATACACAAAAGAAGAAAAAATTAAAGTGCTAAAAGAATATGCTAAGAAATGTAAAGAAGACAATTATCTACATACAGACAAAAAATTAATGAAAACAAAAAAAGGCATGAGAATATTATATTTTATAGACAAGGTGTATGGAAGCAAGAAAAAATTTGCTGAGGATTATAATATGTTGGATTTATATAAACAAAACTGGAAAAAGCGAAATAATAGAAAAAAGAAAACAGATGAGGATAAGAAGAAGGAGTTTATAAAAAGATACACAAAGAAAATTGGAAAAAGAAGAGTTTGCTATTATAATCTAGATAATATTAAAATTCCATCTAAATCTTTATTAAATTTATTTTCAGATGCGAATTTGGAAGTAAGAAAAATAAAGAAAGAGTTTTATAATATATTAAAGAAGTGTGAAAAATTAAATAATAGAGAAAAAAGATATGAATATATTAAAATTAAAATGGAAAAAAATAAGAGATTTAAAAATTTTCTCTACAATAATTATAAAAGAGATGTTATAAATAAAGTTTTAGATGATTATTTTGGATAATAGAGCCTTTATAAATTAAGGTTCTATTTTTTTATACCTTAAATACTTATGTATATATATTATATATACCGTACTAGATTTAATTATCATGAGGATTTTATCAGATTTTTTAACTAAAAATGATTAGTGAAGTATATATTTTTTATGAAAATATAAAACCCTTAAAAGTTAGGAACTTTATGGAGTAATTAACTCATATATATAAAGTAATTACTTTTAGATATAAATAGTTTAATGTGGTTTTGAATGTAAGAAATATTTAAATAAGATTAAGAAGAAGCAGTAGACTTTTTTTATGAAAGTCTATTTTTTTTATTATTTTAGTTATAAATTACGCCTAATTTCTTATAATATAAAAACGTTAAAAGCACTGAAGTTTGATTTCGTGCTTGAAATGGACACCTCTCCCCCTTAAACACTGTTTTAATAGCTAGACATATAACACTGTTTTAATAGCAAGACAGCCCACGGGACATACACGCACCTTATTCCCAATAATCCTATCTAAATACCCAAGGAGAATTGGTAATAAAGTGCTACCATTCCAGCACCCTTTACAAATAAAAAGCAATTTGAAAAGGGAGCTGAAATGGACGTATATCTATCCGTTTGTGAGCTTAACGTAAAAATTTCGCCAAGGCGACCGATGCAAAGCCTCTAATTTTTCCTACTCACAAACCCCGTGGCCTGTCTAG
This sequence comes from Dethiothermospora halolimnae, assembly GCF_037577855.1. Taxonomy (NCBI): domain Bacteria; kingdom Bacillati; phylum Bacillota; class Tissierellia; order Tissierellales; family Thermohalobacteraceae; genus Dethiothermospora; species Dethiothermospora halolimnae. The sequence goes on from NZ_JBAKFX010000096.1 coordinate 1,403, forward strand.
CTATCGGGGGAGAGGTAGTGATCATTCAAGCTACTTCAAACTTCACTCAAAGATAAAAAGAAAAAACAAGAAGCAAAAGCCAAAAACAAAACTAATTCAAAACTAATTCCAAGGAGGTGAAGCCTATGGCAAAAGGTAGAAAAAAATCCACACAGCTAACTTTTATGACTAAGGATCGTAGATTATTCCAAGCTCTAGCAAAAACAGGTAGAGCTACAGCAGAACAAACAAGTAAGTATTACAATACAAAAGAAAAAAGGTTAAGGAGATTTATAAAGGAAGGTTATCTAAAAAAAGAGCCTATAATGGTAGATGGTAAAAAAGGTAAAAAAGCTACCTATTGTTTTAGATTAACAGACCAAGGCAAAAAGTGGGTAAAAGAAAATTTAGCTACAGTAGATTGTCTTTACAAGCCTACAACTAAAGGAACTCCGCATGATGTTAAATTATTTGAGAAGTATTCTAACCTTACAGAATATGAACAAGACATTGCTTTAACGGAAAATGATGTGGTTAAAAGGTGGGGAAAGTTAAAAGGTACAAGTCCTCCAGATTTGGTAGTACCATCCTTTAAAACAACATCTGAAATAACAAATATAACAAGAACGGTAGAGATGAAGGTAATAGAGATAACTACAAAAACATACACCCAAAAGGATATAGATGCTAAAGAAGCATATGTAAAAGAACTTATAGGAAAGGAGGTAAGTGTAGACTATGACAAAGCCAATTAAAATTAAAAAAACACCAAAATTGAGTGATATAGATAAAGAAGTATTAAAAAAATTTATTAATACAGAAGATAAAACCATAACATTAACATTAGATAAAATAAGTCCTATTCAGGACCTTTATATTAAGCTTTTCTATTATAAGTATATAAAGTATATATACCATATTGGTAGGGGTAGAGTGTTTTACCAGCAATTAAGTGATTATATGGAAAAGGTACATGGAGAAGCACCAAGGAGAACAAGAGAGATGGTAAAAGAGATGGAAAAATATAAGCTTATAAATAAAGAAATGTATTGGAATAAATCTATTATCGAATTAACAAGAGCTTCACAGTTAGCAATTGGAAAGAAAATAAGTTTAAGAAGAGATATTGGTAGCCTTACTAGGAGTACATTTATTGTAGAGCATTATAATACTTTTTATCCAGATAAAAGACAGCAGTTTATTTCATTCGTAGAAAACAATAAATTTCTATTAGGAGAAGACTGTTTAGAAGAATTTAAAAATCACAATATCTTCTTAGAAAAAGTAAGTAGGAATAACAGAGATGAATATATGCTTACATTTACCCTGTTTGATGTGAATAGCAATATAGACCCTAACAAAATAGTAGAAAAAATAGAACTTATTAACTCAAATATAAATAAAGAGAATGTATTTTTTAGTCTAAATATTTGTTCCTATGATATAGAAAATTATGAGTTTATAAGTCTTAAATGGCTTAAAGAATATAACACTCCATATTTAAGCAAACAGACTAAAGAAGATTTAAAAGATACTATTAAAAAAATAAATGAAATAGAAATTAAAAGAGAAGAAAAATATATAAATTGTTCTAGTTTTAAGTTTATAAAATTTACTAATTTAAATATAAAAAAGTTTTTTAGCCACAGCAGATCAAAATACTAAAAATAAAAGGAGGATAATTTTATGATTAATCAATTTATACAAGAAAAAGAAATAGAGGTAGATGAAAGAATATTATGGGATATTAAAAGGATATTTAAAAATATAGATTTAGAGAATATAAATATAAAGAATAGAATGTATATCTTTAACAAAATAGGAGATAGATTTGAGGGAGTTAAAAAACATACAGATTTATTAACTAGAAAGGGTAAAGAAGATACATTATATCACAAAGAATTGAATCTATTAAAAGAATTTATAAACTACTTAATAGATTTATATGAGTATCCGTATAGTCTAGATGAGATTTTTAAGAAGAAAGACAATAAAACTGTTTATAAAGTAGATGGACAAGCATTTGTGGATGATGAAATTGAAGGTTTTGAAGAAGCACAAAAAACTCCAGAAGAAGAATTTGAATTGGAACAGCCAGAGCAGATTGAAGAAATTCCAGTAGAAGATATAAAAGAAGAGTTAGATAAGAGTGAAGAAATAAAAGATGATGAAATAAATAAAGAAGAGTTAAAAGATGAAGATATATCTATAAGTGAAGATTTTTAGACTAAATAAATTAAAGGAAAGGAGGGTAGAGAAAAATGAATATTAAAGAGTTTATAAGAGATATAGAGAGAGAAGTTAATTGGATTTTATGGTTATTTACTATTATACAAAGTTTGCTTTTAGCAGGGCTCTTTCTTAACAGAAAGAGCCTAATTTTGTTTTTGGGATTTTCAATTTTAGGTATTGTGCTGAACATAATTTTAAAGAACAAAAGAAGATTAATTATAACAATAGTAATTACTATTATATATATACCCGTATATATAAACAGTTTAATTCAGCTAAATATTTTTCTAAAGATAATGATTTATATAATGCTACTTGTATTAGTATTTAGTTATATAAGAGTAAAAGAAATAAAGTTAGATAACATTAAAAATATAGTAAAAGTATTAATGGAATTTAAATTTAAGAATAAGAGTGAGAAAGAAAATAAAGGCGATTTACAGGTTGGAATTAACCAAAGCAATAAGAAACCTGTTAATATTCCTTTTAAAGATAGATTTGTTCACAGTCTAGTCTTAGGACCTACTGGTTCTGGTAAAACCAGTCAATCACTTATTCCTTGGCTTAACCAAGACATTAAAAATAAAGATTTTGGAATTACAGTTATAGAGCCAAAAGGTGATTTAGCAGAAAAAATATATGCTATGGCACAACATTATGGAAGGAAAGCTATATATTTTAATCCAATTTTAGAAGCCTGTCCTACTTTTAATCCATTATACGGGCCAGAGGATGATGTTATAGAAGATATAACTACAACATTTAAAATGTTAAATCCAGATAGCCCCCAATTCTTCAAAGATATGAATGAGCAACTGTTAAGAAATGCCTTAAAGATATTTAAAAGATTAAAGGGCAATAATGCTACTTTGATTGATTTGAATAATCTACTTCGAGATAATGGAGGAGCAGGGAAACGCATAATCAATCAATTTGAAGAGTATAACAAAAATAGAGTTAATAACAAAGCTCTTGAAAGCGAAAATGAAGAAATTATTAATTATTTTAGACAAGATTACTATAATGAGAAAAGTAAAACCCAAGAGCATACATCTGGGGTAAGATCGCAAGTTGATAAATTAGTTTCTAATAAGTATTTGAGAAAAGTTTTAAATCCTGAAAATGGTAAATCGGACATTAGATTTGATGAACATTTGAATAGATTGTATAACGATGGTAAAGGAGAACAATTAATTATATGTATTGCTACAGCACAAGGAAAATTAAGAGATTTAGGCTCTTTTCTAGGTTATTTTTTAATACTATCTTATCAATCAGCGGTTCTTAGGAGAGATGGTTTAGAAGATATCCGTATGCCACATACATTAGTTTTAGATGAATCACAGAAGTATGCTAATAAAGGCATGTTAGATCTATTAAATCAAGGTAGAAGTTATCGTGTTGCTACCGTATTAGCAACACAATCTTTAAGCCTTTTTGAAGAAGAAGCTGGAAGAGGGTTTTTAGAAACAGTTAAAACCAACTGTAGAAATACATTTATATACCCAGGTATTTCAAGCACCGATGCAAAATATTATTCAGATGAATTTGGCGAAATTATTAAAAGAAGAGTGAGTAAAGGAGTATCCAAGCAAAGATTTGACATTTTACAACAGAATAAACCTAATGCTCCAACGGATAGTAAAACTATAGTAGAAGAAGAGAAAGCTAGATTTTCACCATCAGATATTATGTATCGGGAGTTTGGAGAAATAACTATTAAGTATATAAAAAATAATACAGTACAAGAGCCAGTAGTAGTAAATATAGAGTTTATTCCTTGGGAGCTAAATAAAAAATTAGACAAGATGGTAATAGAGAATAACAAATTAATGGAAAAGGGAATAAATCCTTACAAATATAGAACTAAAAAAGGAAAGCTTAAAAAGCCAATAAATAAAATACTACAAGATAATCTTAAACTAGATGATGTGATTTAAAAAGTCCTAGCAATAGGGCTTTTTTTAATACATAATAAAACAAATTTTATATTATAATTTTCTTTAAAATATCTAAAATAAAATATAAATAAAAACTAGAAAAACGAAAGGAGAGTAGATTTTATGATTAAAACAGAAACATTTAGATTTTATGAATTTATAAGAGCTGTTTTAGAAGAAGAAGTAAAGCAAAGATATGGGAAACACACAAAAGATTTAGAGCTTAAGTATATAAGAAAAACTGGAAGAAATCTAGAAATTATAAAAAGTGAGATAAGCGAAGGTAAAGCATTTATTTTCAAGGGAGGTGAAGTGCGTGAATAATAAAATAATTAACCAAATTAATAACTTAGATAAATTAAAACAGGAAATTACAGATGGAGATTATGGCAAGCTAAAAGCTTATAAAATCAAAAGACAAAGATTAGATAATTTACTTCAAGGCCAATATTCCAAACTATCTAAAGATAAACAAAAGCAAATAAGTTTAATTATGGTCGAGGAAGCTTACAGAATAATAAATATGTTAGAAAAACAAGGAAAGGAGGAAAAATAATATGTTCATTTATAAAGACAATAAAAAAGATGACTTAAAAGAAATATTGAATCAAATTAAAGAAGAGAATTTAAACAAAGATTATTATATAAATTTAGAAAAACAAGATAAAGACTATATTTTAACTAAAAAGGAGGTCAAGTTTGATGAGGATAAATATAACAATTAATTTGAACAAGGAAAGCCTTAAATATATAAGCAGTAAAGCACTAGAAAAAGAGATAACTGTAAATGAGTATATAAAAGAAATGATAGAAGGAAAAGTAGAAGAGATGAAATATAAAGAAGATAATGCTAAAACAATAAAAGAAATAGCAGACTTCTTAAATAACTTATAAGAATTCATAAACAAAATAAGGAGGTGAAATGGTTTATGAAAAATAAACAATTTAAAAATGTTCTAATTATACTTTTAATATTTCAAATGTTCTTTTCTCCATTATTAAATGTAAAAGCTCATGATGCTGTATATATTCAAATTACTATAGATGAAAGAAATAATAAGTACATGAGCCACTTGAATTCGGACAAACCTGGGTATCTCAAGGAAGGAAACCATCAAGAAGCCCAAACAGGTTATTTTGGTGATTATAGAGCAAAAGAAAAAGAACCATTAGATGTTTTTGATTTAAGTTCTAATCTTGATAATTTTAAAGATATTGAATTAGAAGGAGATGATGCTCATGGTGTTTCTGAAACAGGAGAAGTAGATGATGGTTTGATTTTCACTTTTCCAGCAAAAGAAGAAAATAAATATTTAATTGCTGGTGCTTACAATGCTGGTGCTCAAGATCAAGAAAGAGCATTTCAAATATCTAGTACATTAACTTCAAGTTTAAATAGTATGTTAGCTATGGTAAATGATGGTAAGAAATATCAAGATACAGATGATTTAATTAGAGCTTCAATATACATAAGACCTAGTGCTGATACAGGAGGATTTAAGGAAGCTAAATTGCCATCAAAACAAGGTAGTATTTATCACATAATGTATGGTACAGATCCTACCAAAACGCCTAGTACAATAACAGAAGAATTTCCAGACAGTAATTTTGACAAACAAAATTTAGGAAAATATAAACCTCATGCTGATGAAAATGGTAATTTGTATGCTTATGTATGGAAAGAGGTAGATGGACAAAGTAATCAAGTAAATGTAAAATCTATAACTCCATTTATTTATGCTATGCCAAAGGGTTATATACCTATTGATGGAATTAATAATGGAGAAGCTTTAATAGAAAAGTCAGAAGGTACAAATTTTGAATTTGCTGATAGTGGAAATGATACAGCTTGGCTTACTATTCATCATTTAGCTTTTCAAGCTAATCATTCTAGAACAAATATGGGTATGCATTATGGAAATATTGACACTAAATTTGAAAGTGATACAGGATGGTTTGAAGATAAAATTTATGGGCTTCTTTTCAGTGTATTTTCTGGGATTAGGACATTGTTAGGCTTATATGAAACACAAGAACTTATTTATAATGAAGGAATGAGAGGTACTGATCTTTATAATGATGGAATGATGAGTT
>NZ_JBAKFX010000097.1:0-7544 GCF_037577855.1 Dethiothermospora halolimnae
TAAAGGAACTTGAGTTTATCGATAAATCATATAAAGAAAATGAATTGAAAAAGAAACCTATATTAATAACAGCTAGTAAAAAACATATAGTTGATAAGTTTATAAAAGATAAGGATATACCATTTGAACACTACTTTATAACGGAAGAAGAGCTAGATAAAAAAATAGGAGTAGGTAGTATACCATTAAGTTTTGTAATTGATAAAGAGGGTAATGTTAAAATGGGTAAAAATGGATGGAGTAGTGATGAGTCATTTCAAAAAGAATTAATTGAAAAGGTTAATTCATTTAATTAGGTAATAATTTTTAGGTGGGAAATGCTAGGAAAATAAATTTAAATGGAGGTATGTAAATTGAAGAATAAGAAAAAAGTTTTAGTAATGTTACTTGCTATAGTAACAATGTTAATGGTTGTTGGTAATGTGGCTTTTGCTACTCATATAGTTGATAGATGGAAAAGTTGTAAAGATAATGGAGAGGACTGTACTTATTATGTTAGAAAATGTACAGATATTAATGATCCAGACAGTTGCTGGGTTGAAAAGGAGTAGCTATTAAGTCATAAAATCCTTATTTTAAAAATAAAGACAATATTATTGTAAAAATGTATTTTTATTAAACTAGCTATCATTCCCCATCTATATAATATATAGAATTAAGATAATAAGTAGGAAATACAGTTTTTTAAGTAGTATTTGGTTAGGAGGGAAAACTATTAAAAGGTTATATATTGCTATATTATTGATACTTACACCTTTGCTATTAGTACTGGCAGGCTGTTCTGAAGAAAAGAGTAATGAAACAAATAATATACTAGAAAAAGAAGTAACCATAGCAGTTTGGGATAAAGACATAAACAATTTTGGTAGTGTAACAGGTCCCACAATAAATGATAATATGACAAGTTTTAAAGCAAATAAAGATATAAATGTAATATACGATATAATTCATGCTAATACATATGAAGAATACTTAAATAAATTAAATATAAAGTTATATAAAGAGAATGGTCCCACCTTAATTTACTTTTATAATGGAGATTATAGAGGTTCAGCTATAAACTATATAAAACAAGGAGTAGCTTTAGAGTTAGAAGAAGACAAATTGCCTAATGTAAATAAATTGTACGATATATTTAAAGAAGATAGTATTTATTATATACCTATAGGTATGAATTATCCTGCAGTAATACTCAATAAACCGATGTTGGATAGATTAAATATTAAGGAACCTGATATAAACTGGACTAAAAAAGATTTTACAGACATGAGGGAGAAATGGATAAGTAGCAAAGAAAGAATATTTAGTTCAGATGAGTATTCATATATAGTTAGATATCCTTATTATGAATTAAATATAATAGATGAAGAAAAGAAAAAAATAAATTTAAATACTGATATTATTAAAGAATTTTTAAAGAAATCTAAAGAAAAATTGTCCTCGAATAAATATAAGTTTATTGAAGATTTGGAGTTTTATTATAATGCTATTTTTGAAGATAATTCAGAGGAGAAGCATAAGGAGTATAGGCAAAGAATGCAAAACAAAGGAGAATCTTTAACAATAAGTTATAGATCAGAGAACACCTTAAAGGTAAGACCAAGATGTAGAGCTAACAAAGACTTTATAATCGTACCGAATCCATACAATAAAAGGTTAAATACTTTTGGTTTTATAGTAAATAAAAGGGGAAAGAATATAGAAGCAGGGTTAGAGTTTATAAATCAATTATTATCGGATGAAAATCAAATGAAGGTATATACAGATGAGGTTTATTGGTTTTATCCGGTTAATAAAGAAATAGAGGATAAAATAAATAAAAAAGCAAGGGAAAGAGATGTAGAAGAAAAATATATAACAATGAGAAAACATGTTTTGGATAAAATAAAAAGTGGAGATGATATGAATTATCTAGGTGAAGATGTAAAGGTTCAATACATAAGAAAGAGTATAGAGAAAGATTTCTTTAAGATTATATTTTCAGACAAAGAATATACCGATGAAGAACTGGAAAATAAGTTAATAGAGATGGAGAATAAGTATCAGTTGTATTTTAGGGAATAATTTTTTGAAATCAGAGGAGAAGGGAGAGGGGAGAGATAATTGTAGGACTAGGCATGCCTAGTCCATTTTTAGAGCCATAAAATAAGGAAGATAAGATATAGTTTCTTGTTATTAAAAATATTATTGTATAGATAATTTAATACCAATATATGGTTGAGGACAAGCATATATATATGTATAATATAAGTATAGATACAAATAAATGTAAAATAATTAAGTGAGGAGGAAAATAATGAGAAAATACTTAATATTTCTTATATGTATGTTACTATGTATAGATTTAGTTGGATGTAGTAAGAATGCTGACAAAAAAGAAATAACTATAGCAATGTGGGAGAAAATACCCACAAGTTCAGCAATAAATATGTATATGCAAACCTTTGAAAGGGAAAATAATGTTAAGGTTAATTATGAAAAAATAAAGGCACCAACTTATGAAGAGTATTTAAAAAAATTAAATACAAAGTTATATTTAAAAAACGGTCCTACGTTGATATGTATAGGAGTTAATAATTTGTATAAAACTTATATAGACCGAGGTGTAGCTTTAGAAGTAAAAGACAAGATTCCAAATATAGATAAATTATATGACAATTTTAAAGAAAAAAATATTTACTATGTACCTGTTGGAATGATTTGTAAGGTTACAGAAATAGATAAAGATTATTTAAAAGAATTAGATTTAGAAAATATAGAATTAAACTGGACAAAACAAGATTACATAAAATTAAAAGAAAAGTGGCTAAAATTACAACCTAGACCATTTAACTATAGGGCCTATAGGGATATAGTTCAATATCCACTTAAGAATATTGATATATTTGACTCCGATACAAAAGATATTAAAATTAATGCAGATAGGATTAAAAAATATATTAAAAAAGCTAAAGATCAAATATTTTCAGAAAACTATGCTTTAAAAAAGGGATATCGATATGATAAATATATAGACTTTATCAGAAAAAAAACTGATGGAGATATTAGAAAACTATGGGATTTACATTATTCTATAGAAGATAATCTATTAATAAAAAGTACAGAAAGAGAGAATGGATTAAAATTTAGAAATATGTATGCTCAAAATACCAAAGATATGATTTTTTTACCAAATGTCATGAAAAATGAGTATCAAATAAAAACGTGGGGATTTATAGTTAACAGGAATGGGAAAAATGCTGAATTAGGTTGCAAATTTATAAACGGACTTTTAGACGATGAACAACAAATTGATATATATAACGATACAGTACATGGAGACTTTCCAGTTAATAAAGATATCGAAGAAGAAATAAGAAAGATAGAAGAGGAAAGAGAAATAGAAGATAGATTTATAAAATTAAAGGAATATATACTAGATAAATTTAATAAAGGAGAATATAAAGTCTATAATAGTCAAGATAGTAAAAAAGTAGAGTTTTATAACATGTTAGAAGAAGATTTAGTTAAAATTATATTTGATGAAAAGGAATACTCAGATGAGGAGTTAAGTAGAAAGTTACAGAGATTAGAGGATAAGTATAATATGTGGTTGACGGAATAGTTTTTTTAATTAAGAGTTAATAGTTAACGACTAAGAATGTAAAGAAAGTTTAAGCTTAAGGGGAGATATTATTCTAAGTGGACAATGTATAGTTAAGGGGATTGTGATCCATAGGTTTGTAAAATATTATATTGTAAATTAGATTTAGATAAATTAGGCTTTAAGTTATTAATTTTCAAGGAACATTGTAAATATAAAAAGTTAAATAAATTAAGAAAAAAGATTACACAAGCGATAGAGGTAAATAATATCTGGTTTTTTATTATATTTTAGGATTAAATAACTTAAAAAACATAAATTTACTTGGATAATAATTTTAGGTGGAAATGCTAAATAGAAATGGAGGAGTTATGTATGAAAAAGACAAAAAGTATAATTTTATTTTTGGCTATTGTAACAATATCATTAGTATTTAGTAATATTGTTCTTGCCAATTCACCAAAACAAACATGGTTGGAATGTAATGAAAGGGGAGGAGAAACTATTTGTTGTAGAAAAATCAGAAGGTGTATAGAGCCGGGTGATTGTTGGGTTGATATAATAGACTGCTATAGAAAATAAGAAATATTACAATATGAGTTTGTGATTTTATATTAAATTAGCATTTCTGCCTAACTTTAAATAGTATATATTATGTACAATTACCCAATGGAATTGTAAAAATTTTTACAAATATAAAGAGAAATATATTTATAATAACAGCCTTAGCTTTTTTACTGGGATTTATAATATTCTTTACCGAGTTTTATGTACAGGACAAATTTATCTCCCAACAATAGTCTCAATGATTCAAACTGGGGATAAAGGCATTTATAATGTACAAGCTATATTTAGATTAATAATATACAATATAGGCTTTGTAATACCACTTATTGTAATATGTCTATTTACATACTTTGGACAAAGAATCCTTGATATCTCAGAAGTATTTAGAAGAGGTAGTAAAAGAAGAGAATACATTCTTAATATTCTTTTCACCTAGCTGTGAAGCCTGTGTAAAGGAACTTGAGTTTATTAATAAATCATATAAAGAAAATGAATTGAAAAAGAAACCTATACTAATAACAGCTAGTGAAGAACATATAGTTGATAAGTTTATAAAAGATAAGGATATACCATTTGAGTATTATTTTATAACGGAAGAAGAGTTTAATAAGGAAATAGATGCTAGGGCAATACCATTAAATATTATGTTAGATGAAAATGGTAATATAAAAATGCATAAAGAAGGATGGCAAGATAATAAATTATTTCATAAAAGAATAATTGATAAAGTCAATTCTTTTAATTAAGTAATAAATTTTAGATAGTGAATACTATGAAAATAAGTGAAAATGGAGGCATTGTCTATGAATAAGAAAAAAAGAATAATAGTTTTGTTTTTAGTCGCCATGACTATGTTAATGATTGTTTCTAATATAGCTTTTGCAGATCATGTGGTAGATGAGTGGATAGATAAAATACCATTTGAGGGACTTTGTTTGAAGTGTGAAAAAATGAGAGTTTGTACAGATATAAATAATCCAAATAGTTGTCGAGTTGAAACTGGTGAATGTTGGCAAGATTATAATCCTGACTGTGGTTAGAACTTGGTTAATTTTTTAGTATTAAAATAGATATTTGCTATCTAAAATTTATTTAATATATTAAGAATATAACAATATTGGACTTAAAAATAGTAAGGGGAGTCACATAATGAAGAGAAGAATAATCAATAAAAATATTTTAGTAACCATGGGTATATTGTTAATGACAGTTTTAATCAGTTGTTCCAGTAAAGAAGTTAATATAAAAGACGATATAAAAAGTCCTAAACAAGAATTGACCATGGCGGTTTGGAGTGGGGATATGGATAAGGGAGATATTGATCTGCCTATAAAAGCCTATACTCAGTTATTTGAGAATGAAAATAATGTAAAAGTGACATACGATATTATACATGCAGTCACATATGAAGATTATATAAAGAAACTAAATGCTAAACTATATACAGATAATGGACCTACACTAATATATAAATTTCCTAATACATATATTGAAAGGGGAGTAGCAGTAGACCTTAGCGGTAAGTTACTTAATTTAGAAAAGATATATGATGGATTGAAAAGAGAAAAAATGTTTTATATTCCCATAGGAATGTCTAAAGATGGGATGATACTTAATAGAGAAGCATTGAAAAGATTAGAAATAGAAAAGCCTAATTTAAACTGGACAAAGAAAGACTATATTAATATAAAAGAAAAATGGTTAAAAGATAAACCGAGGGAATTTAATCTTGCCGAATATAAAGAGATTGTAAGATATCCTTTATATGAATTAAATGTAATAGATCAACCTAATAAAGTAATAAATATAAACAATGAGAAAGTTAAAAACTATCTACATAAAGTAAAGGAAAAAATATTTTCAAGAAATTATATCTTAAATAAAGATTATGATTACTACTATAAAATGATATTTGATAGATATTCAAAAGAAAGAGAAAGCCATATCATGAATTATATTAATAACCCAGATAAACTTATAAGATTTCTTCAAATACCTAATATTTTAAAGTTAAAAGAAAGTCAAATAGAAAACGATAAATTCTTAATATTACCAAGTGTATATGATCATGAAATAAAAAGTTTTGGATTTATAGTAAATAAAAAAGGAAAAAATATAGAATTAGCTTTAAAATACATAAATGGATTATTGAGCAATGAAAGTCAAAAAAATATTTATTATAGTAACTCTAGTTATTATCCAGTAAATAAAGAAATTGAAAAAGATATAATGAGATGGGATAAAGATAATGGAACTGATAAGAGAACTATGGAATTAAGAAATACTGTTTTAAATAGATTGAAAAAAGAAAAGGTAAATTATCTGGGAATGGATAATAAAATCAAAATTATGTATGAAAACATAGAAAAGGATTTGTTTCACTTGATATTTACAGATAAAGAGTATAGTGATAAAGAGCTAGAGGGGGAATTGAAAAAATTAGAAGATAAGTACAGTATTATTTTTAATGAATAGTGTAATAGAGATATAGAAAAGGAACTGTTTTGTGAAAAGAGGGAAATTTACTCTCTTCAGAGTATTGACAAAGTAAACAAAAATGTCCACCAGTCCTCGGATTTGGAAAATATATAGAAACGGTCGGAAATAGAATTTGGGGCTCGCTACGCTCAAATAGTGGAATTTAAACGATTTTCTCCCTTATTCTGTATTTTCACAAATCCTGCGGAATGGCTCCCATTTTTGTTTGCTTTGTCTAAAGGCACTTGGAAGGCAGACTGAGGAGAATTTATTCTCCTCTACTTTTTATTAAAGAAAAAAACAAAAGAAAATCAAACTGCCAAACATTTAGGGCCTGTATAAATTAAATCCCTTCACTGAAGGAATAGGCGAGGAAGTATATGCAGTTGTTGGGGGATTCGTAATCCCCCAACCCATACCCCAAATATCATACCAAAAAACACAACAAAAGGCATTATTCCATTATATTAAAATAAATTACAAAATATTCTTGTAATTCCAATGAAGTTTGTGTATAATTGAATTAACAATATATAACATTAATGCAATGTAAAAACATCAAAAATATGAAAAAAATATAACTAAAGGGGACAAGCCCGTCAATGATTAATAACAGACTAAAAATTATTGTTATTTTTTTAACTATAACATCTATAATTAGCATTAACTCTAAAGTTTTTGCTAAAGAAGAGGATAAAATTATCATAAATTATTTTTACATAACTTCTTGTAGTACCTGTGATGAAATAGAAGAATTATTAGAAGAAGTAAGTGATAAAGAAAATATAGAAATAATAAAAAAGAACATAGGTGTGAAAGAAAATTACAATAAATTTTATGAGTTCCTTGAAAAATATAATGTTCCATCAAATGTTAAAGGAATAGTTCCAGCTATATTCACCGAAGATAAGTATTT
>NZ_JBAKFX010000098.1:0-7521 GCF_037577855.1 Dethiothermospora halolimnae
ATCCTTCCTTGAGGATTAGTATTATGGAGACACTTCAAAAATTGTTCTTAGTAGGTTTTTTATTAGTTTCTATAATTCCATTAACTCAATTAATGACAACAATAAATAATTCTATTGTAGATATATTCGCCACACAAGTAGATTGGTCAGATGGAGGAAGAGTAGCTAATAATAGTGGTACAATAGCAGGACTTGTTGTAGAATTATTTTATTTTATAGCTAATTTATATCTTAATTTTGTATATATTATGAGAAGTATAATGATAGCAATATTAGTTGCAACAGGCCCTTTCTTTGTAGTAACTATGGCTTTTACTGTAAAAGGAAAAGGGTTATTTGATAACTGGAGTAAAGAATTAATTGCTAATGTATTCTTGCAAGCTTTTCATGCATTTTCATTTGCTTTTATATTAAATGTTCAAGGGGCAAGTAGGGGAATAGAAGAATTAGTAATAGCTTGTTCTTTAGTACCATTAACAGAATTCTTTAGAACAATGATATTTGGACAAAGTGGAAATTTTGCTATTACGCAAGGTAAGATGTTAGCCAAGCAAGGAGCTACACTTGCTACAAAAACAGGAGAAGCTTTTAGTACAAGTTCTAATCACAAAAGTTCTAATAAGCACAATAAAGAAAGTAATTTTAAAGATGATAAAACTAAACAAAATTCAAATAAACTACAAAATAGTACAAAAACAAAACTAGGTAAAGCGATGGGAATAGCAGGAAAAGTATCACAAAAGACATTTGATGGAGCATTAGCTACTTCTAAAATGGCATCTGGCTTAGCACTTGGTGGAGATGTAAGCGATGGAGCTACAGACTTTAGGAGCATGATAGAGAGTGGCAAACAAGACTTTATGGGCAGAATAGAAGGGTTTAGTAGTAAAAATTATAATAAAAATGGGGTGTTAGGCTACAAGGAAACAGGAACAGGAAAACAGCCTATTAGAAGTAAAAACTATTTACAAGGCCGTGGACTTGATTATGTTTCCCATAAGGGTGGAGGAACTTTATTAATAAAAGATAGAAACAGGTTGAATAAAGATGATAAAGAAAATTTACAAGCATTGGAAGACAGTTGGAATAATCCAAACACAGATAGAAACTTATTTCTAAAGAAAAATGGGATAGATAATATATTGACAAATAAATCTGGAATAACAAGTATAGGGTATAACAAACAAGGTTTAAAGAAGCTAAATATTAATAAGGTAAAAGAAGGAGACCATTTTGGAGAGAAAGCACTATATGAAGACAGAATTAATAATAAGTTAAACCCTGTCTATACATTTAAACCTATACAAACCTTAAAACCACAAATAAAAGAGGAAGATAATAATACTAGGGAAAAGGCTAATTAAGGTCTTTTCCTTTCTGTTTATTATAGAAATTTGAATTTATAAAAAGTAAGGAGGTTGGATGATTTATGAAAAAAAGTATTTTTATAATGTTAATAATAATGATTTATATAACTGGAATAACAGTTTTCTCAGAAGAAGAAGGACTAAAAGATAATGACTATTTAAAAAGTGGAATAGAAACTTTGGATAAAATTAATAAAAAAAGTAGTTATCCAATTAAAGATCCAGCAGATAAAGAAGCATTGGACAAAACCACTTCTTATATTACAAGAAAACAAGATGAAGCTATATGGGCTTTACAAGTATTAGCCCAGCCTATCTGTATAATTGTTTTTCTCATAAATGCTTATATTACTTTAATAGGTGGCATAGGTAGCCACAAAATGAAGTGGTCTGGATTTACAGGGATGATATTGAGTATAGTGGTATATACAATAATTTTATATGTTCAAACTATTTTCCAGATTTCAGTTAATTTTATAGGTTCATAGATTATAGAGACAAGTCCTAAGGACTTGTCTCTATTTATATGTTTATATTTAAAGAGTTCTAGCAAAAGGTATTTTCTATATCAAATTCAAGCTCAATAAATTTGTCATAGTAGTTTTCTGCCATTTTATCTAGTATTCTTTCATATTCTTCTTTGGATATCTTTTTACCTAAGTTTTTTTCAATTTGTTTTTTTGTCATCATTTATATCTCCTTTTAGATTATTTGGAAGTTTATTTATATAAAAGAACTGGCCAGTTCTGAAAACTTCTTATAAAATCATGATGATAAATTTTTGAACAAAAATCAATAGTTTTGCGAAAAAAATTACAACTTAAAATTTTGAAAGATAGATTAACAACTGAAATTGCTTAGTTCAGGGCTAAAAAATTTTTCTTGAAATTTGATTTATTTATTATAGATTAACAACTAAAAAAGAGCCTTGATTAAATTCAAGGCTCTTTTAGGTTGGGTATTAAGTTTAACTTAAATTACAATGTAAATCTTCTAAATCTTTTAATATCATATTTTTCAAATCTTTATCATTAAATTCATGATTTTCATTAAGTTCTACATCAAACTCAAAGAAATCACTATTTAAAGACCCTCCGAAGGTATTAAAGATTACTGATATATTTCTAAAATCTAAATCATCTAACGCATCCCAACTTTCATTGTTAAATATTTTTTTTACCTCATTTTCGTGAATTCTAATTGTTTTAATCATAAACACATTCCTCCTTATAATTTTTTTATTATTTTTAATTTATAAAGTATAAGGAGTATCCGTCTTATCGTTCTTCGCTTATAAATTCCTTTCCCTAATCTTATAACAAGCTTCTACTCCAAGATGAGCAAAAGGGCTTGTCTAAGTTAAATTCATTCCAGTAAGATTTATAACCTATTTAATTTTCCAATCTATTATCTTAACCAGTTTGAATTCGCTAAACAGCACCCTTTTTTTATCATTAATTTTGTTGCATACTTAATATATACTATGTAATTCTTGTCCAAAAATAACTGAAATTAAAAATTGATTTAATTATTTTTTTCATGATGACCTATATTTTTATAGAAGTCAAGTTCAAATTGTTAAACTATTTTACAGAGAAAAGAACCCTATTTGATAGAGTTCTTTTAAGCTGATTGTTTAGCATTAATGCTATTAAAGTCTATATTTCCTTTTTCTAACACAAAATCACAAGCCTTTTGAGCTTTAGAGCAAGCTGATGTTAATAAAGTAAGGTCTTCTCTTATTGCTTTTAACCAGCCATTTAAATAAGCCACAGAGTTCTCCTCTGTTTTGGTACTCTCTATACCAAGCAGACCTCTAACAAATGATGCACCAAATTCTGCTACTAACTCTTCCTTTGAATAACTACTACTACCAAAGTTTCCTGATAAATCTCTATTCAATCTACTTTTATTTCCTGTAGAATGAATTATCTCATGGAAACAAGTAGAATAAAATTCTTGAATGTTTTCAAATTGACTACGATCAGGAACATTAATAGTATCTGATGGAGGACTATAAAATGCTCTGCTACTGCCTTTAATTTCTTGAAAATCAATATTTTCGTTTTTGACATAATTATCAATTAAATCTTCACTAAGTTTATTGGCTTGGTGCTCATAACCTTTAAATTTATCCCATTTAGGTTCAAGGTTTTTAACATCATCCAAATGATATACTTTATAGTACCTTAAAAAGAATTGAGTTTTTTCTTCTGTTTCTCCAGTTTCTTCATTTTTAACTTTTTTAGTAAATGGAGACCAGAAGATAATTTGATACTGCTTACAACCTTTTTTCAATTTGATACTTTTATCTTTCTGCCTAAGTTTTTTGATTTGCTTATAGGTTATATACTCTCCACCTTTTTCTAATAAGACAGTATTTATACCCCTATAAAATTTACCTGTGATATGACTTCTAGGAAAACCACCTACCCACGGTTTTTCCCAAGGCAATACCTTATCATCTTTAATAGCATCTTTAATTTTCTTTATGTACCTTTCTTGAATAATTTGATATACAGATTTTTTACTCATAAATTCTACACACTCCTTTTTTATTTTTCATATTGATAAATTTTTGAAATAATTTCAAGGGCAAGTCCCCAAAAAATAAAAAAGGAGCTTCTAAGCATAATTCTGGACATGATAATTCCCAACTAAAATATTTCCCAGTTGAATTATTCCCAGCCTGTTTGAATTAAGCTTTAAAAGCTCCCAAAATTTCTTTATTTCAATTAACTAAATATATTAGATTATATGTATCTAGCTAGCTTTTATAAAAAAAATTCAGAAACCTATTGAAATAAATAGAAAAATTCTACATAATACATACACAATAAAAAATAGAAGGAGATGTTTATATGAATACATTAAGTAAATCAAGAGAAAATTATGACTTTATAAAAATTTTGAAAGAATATGATGATATCATAAAGCTAGAATATACTCACAAAACAGGAGATAAAATTGTTTTTGATGTATTTAAACATGTAAAAACATATAGGGTAAAAGAAAATGGTAAATACATAACAAAAGTAGATAAGCATTATGATAGGCAAGTCAATTTGTTATGGACATCGACAAGGGGAGTGTAAAAAAATCTGTGCTTAAGTGAAAAATAAAACTCCTTTCTGGCAATAATTAAAAGTAATAATAATTTAAGCCAGAAAGGAGTTTTTCTATGTCAACTTTATCAAAAGAAATACTTAGACAAATCATTACTGATGGAGATTTAAAAACTACAGGAGATCTGCAGTCATATTTAAAAGATATGTTCAAAGGTGCTCTTCAAGAAATGTTAGAAGCCGAATTAGATATTGAATTAGGATACCAAAAAGGAGATAGAAAGAATAAAAAAACACCTAATAGAAGAAATGGTCATAGTCAAAAGAAAATGAAAACTCAATTTGGAGAAATGGAATTAAATGTACCAAGAGATAGAAACGGTGAATTCGAACCTAAAGTTGTGCCTAAAAACAAAAGAAATATCTCCGGTATTGAACAAAAGATAATATCTCTTTACGCACGGGGAATGTCAACTAGAGATATACATGATCAAATCAATGAAATATATGGCATTGAGGTATCTGCCGAAATGGTAAGCAAGATAACTGAAAAAATAATCCCCGAGATTAATCAATGGCAAAGTAGACCTTTAGATCCTATGTACCCTTTCGTATTTATGGATGCAATACATTTTAAAGTGCGTCAAGACAATCAAATAGTGAAGAAAGCTGCTTATGTAGTATTAGCTGTTAATAAAGATGGTTTAAAAAATGTATTGGGTATATGGATAGGGGAAAATGAAACATCAAAGTTCTGGTTATCAGTACTCAATAGTTTGAAAAATAGAGGATTAGAAGATGTAATGGTTTTCTGTGTTGACGGATTAAGTGGCTTTAATCAGGCCATAGAAGCTACCTATCCTAATGCTGAAGTACAAAGATGTATCATACATCAGATAAGAAACACACTAAAGTATGTACCTTACAAGGATAGAAAAAAGCTTGCTAAAGACTTGAAAACAATCTATACAGCTCCAGATGAAGAGAGTGGATTTGAGGCTCTAATGGGTGTTAGAGAAACCTGGGATAAAAAATATCCTTATGCTATAAAGAGTTGGGAAGATAACTGGGATTCATTAAGTACATTTTTTAAATACTCTAATGATGTTAGAAAGATAATATATACAACTAACATAATAGAGAGTCTCAATAGGCAATATAGAAAAGTAACTAAGACAAAATCTATATTCCCATCAGACGAATCATTAGAGAAGATTTTGTACTTAGCTACTAAAAATATCACTAAAAAATGGAGTAGAAGATATGATAATTGGGATATAATAGTAAACCAATTATGTATCATGTACGAAGAAAAATTCGAACAATATCTATAAAAACTACACCATTTTAAAATATATTATACCCAAATTAGCTAGATAAGTATACATGAGTATCAATTTAAGTTTAGTATTATGCTATATAATGGCATACTTCCTCATTATAAGAATTATTACCAAAATAATACTAAAAAATGCATATATAGGTATAATCTTGGTAATAATAATATTAAATTACAGTAGTTAATATTTGATTTGAATGGATACTTATCTACTTGTCAGAACGGAGTAATCACACTATAAAAGCACAAAGTTATTTACAGACCCTCGACAAGTGGAAATAAAGTTCTCCCTAATTCAAAAGTTAAGCTTGAAGTAGAATTGTTTGGTGATGAAAGAGTTAAGAAGTTTATAGAAAGTGTATTATTAAGAGATTTCCTGAACTAAATAAAACAACAAAAGCCCTTGATTTTCTGATTGAGGGCTTATTAGATATATAAACAATTATACAAATCATACTAATATATAGATCTTTTACTCATATTCTCAAGTTTCCTTTTAGTCTTTACACTAAAACAATATCGCAAGGGATAAACATAAAAAAGAGTCCTAATAGATAGGACTCTAGCCTTTTAAATATATAAAGCCCCTTACTCTAAAAAAGTAAAGGGCTTTTGTTATGTCATAAAACATATAAAGACTTTAATTATATATAGTTCTAGTTCATAATGCTACTGCTAAAAGAATATATAAACATCTATATAAAACGTATATACCTTTAAAAATAGCAGGCATATAGTTATTTTTATAATTCTCTAATCTATAATTATACAAAGAGAAAAGAACTTGTCCTTTAACTAGGGAGGAAACAAGTTCTTTAACAAAAGTGAGGTTCTTTTTAAAACATTTTTTTATTTAATTGTTATTATACTATATACATAATAACTAAAAATATTCACTAAAAGTGTTTTAGAACCTCCACAAAATATTAATAAAAGGAGGTCATTTTTTTATGATTAAAGTAATTAAATCTACTGGTAAATATATGATTATAGACCACACTACTAGAACTCAAAACTTTATTAAAGACTATGATTTTTTTAATGAATTTGAAGAATATGGATTTAGAACAATAGAAGATTTTGTCAAAGCATTTGTATATGGCGAAATAGATAAAGATATAATGGAACAGTTAAAAGAAAAAATGAGGGCAGAAAATGTAGAACAAGAGAAAAAGGAAAATTTACAAAGAAAAAAGGAAGGCTATAAGAAGAAGCTTAGAAAAGAGAAAAAAGAGCAATTAATAAAAAAATATAAAGAAAAGTACCCAGATAAAGGCTATGGGGAAATAATTAAAATGGCAATAGCTAAAGTAGATAATAAAGTTGATTGGAAGTTCTATATTAGACTAACAGACAAGGAGAAAAAGAGCCTTAAAAGGAAAATGATATTAAAGAAGAAAGATATTAAAGCATTTATAGAAGACATAGCCTTAGAAGAAGATGAATTTGAAACTATAAAACAAGTGTATAACTATGTTTCAGAAGAAATAAATTTCAGAAATTATTTTAATATAACATATGTAATAGCAGACTGTCCATTTATAAAGGGACACAAAAGTGTACTTAATAAATATCAAAATTTCTATAAGGTTATGAGCTTTAATCCCAAGAAACAGGAAGGAGTTATATTTAATATTTGGGATCTATTGGATTCATATAACATAGATATATTTAACTTTATAAAAATGAAGAAGCTAAAGGTTGATGAAGTAGAAGAATACAATAGAAGAAAAAAGGAATATAATAAGAA
>NZ_JBAKFX010000099.1:0-7454 GCF_037577855.1 Dethiothermospora halolimnae
TTCTGCCAAGGGCATAGCTGAGTAGCCAAGTCTGGAAGTGATAAGCGCTGAAGGCATCTAAGCGCGAAGCATCCCTTAAGATTAGATTTCCCATCCGAAAGGATTAAGACCCCAGAAAGACTATCTGATTGATAGGTCATAGGTGTAAGGGCAGTAATGTCTTAAGCTTAATGATACTAATAGGTCGAGGGCTTGACCAAATGATTAACAAAGGAGTAGCTTCGAATTCATTCGAAGATTACTTTCGTATATTCACTGTGCAATTTTGAAAGTGCAAAACACTTTTTTAGAGGAAAGTTGAGAATTGAGAGTGGAGAGATTAATGAAGAAAAAAATCCACTAAAAAGTGTTGACAAGTTCGACATTATGTGATATTATATATCTTGTCGCTAAGGCGATAGAGTTTAAATCTTCGACTTGAGTTGAGTGAGTGACTAACATCAAATCGAAGATTTGGGTTGTCATTTTAATCTGGTAACAATGGCGGAGGGGCCACACCTGTTCCCATACCGAACACAGTAGTAAAGTCCTCCAGCGCCGATGGTACTTGGCGGGCAACTGCCTGGGAGAGTAGGTCGTTGCCAGATTAGAAAGTGTTCTTGGGTAGCTCAATGGTGGAGCAACCGGCTGTTAACCGGTAGGCTGTGGGTTCGAGTCCCACCCCGAGAGCCACTAACTAAATATCCGCCGGGGTGGCGGAACTGGCAGACGCACAGGACTTAAAATCCTGCGGTCCTTATACGACCGTACCGGTTCGATTCCGGTCCCCGGCACCAAGAAATACAATTACAAATTGTAAATTTTAAATTACAAATGAAAAGCAAAAAAAAGCAATCTGCTTCGTAGATTAGGTAATTTAAAATTTGTAATTTACAATTTAAAATTCTATCCGCAGGATAGCATGTCGCGGGGTGGAGCAGCTGGTAGCTCGTCGGGCTCATAACCCGGAGGTCGTTGGTTCGAATCCAGCCCCCGCAACCATTAAAAATGAGTTTTTATGGCGGCGTAGCTCAGATGGCTAGAGCATGCGGTTCATACCCGCAGTGTCAGCGGTTCGATTCCGTTCGCCGCTACCAGAAATACAGTACAGAGTACAGGGAGCAATGTACAGGAAAGAAACGAATGTTTGAAACCGTATTAATTGTACACTGCACCAGTTTTTATGGCCCTATGGTCAAGCGGTTAAGACACCGCCCTTTCACGGCGGTAACCCGGGTTCGAGTCCCGGTAGGGTCACCAATAAATAGGGGCGCATAGCTCAGCTGGGAGAGCACCTGCCTTACAAGCAGGGGGTCGTAGGTTCGAGCCCTGCTGCGCCCACCATAAAAGCAATTACAAATTGTAAATTTTAAATTATAAATGAAAGACAAAAAAACAATCTGCTTCGTAGATTAGACATTTTAAATTTGTAATTTACGATTTAAAATTCCAACGATAGTTGGTTCTTGGCCTGGTAGTTCAGTTGGTTAGAATGCCAGCCTGTCACGCTGGAGGTCGAGGGTTCGAGTCCCTTCCAGGTCGCCAAAAACACAATTACAAATTGTAAATTTTAAATTATAAATGAAAAGCAAAAAAAGCAATCTGCTGCACAGATTGGATAATTTAAAATTTGTAATTTATAATTTAAAATTCTGTCTAAAAGACAGCTATGGAGGGGTTCCCGAGTTGGCCAAAGGGGACGGACTGTAAATCCGTTAGCATTGCTTTCACTGGTTCGAATCCAGTCCCCTCCACCAAAAAAAGACAATTACAAATTGTAAATTTTAAATTATAAATGAAAAACAAAAAAACAATCTGCGATGCAGATTGAATAATTTAGAATTTGTAATTTATAATTTAAAATTCTGTCTGTAAGACAGCGCGCGGAAGTGGCTCAGCGGTATAAGCAGAGAACCCAAATCTTCTTTTCAATTTGGTGTGAATCGCTTAGTTAGGAAAACTTGAGAGCTTACTGGTGAATTAGATAATGATTAAAAGTAAATAGCATACGCGGAAGTGGCTCAGTGGTAGAGCATCGCCTTGCCAAGGCGAGGGTCGCGAGTTCGAATCTCGTCTTCCGCTCCAAAACTTCACTAAAGTGAAGAATTACAGATTGTAAATTCTAAATTATAAATGAAAGGTAAAAAAACAATCTGCTACGCAGATTTAATAATTTAAAATTTGTAATTTACAATTTAAAATTCTGTCCAAAGGACAGCACATGCGGGTGTAGCTCAGTGGTAGAGCCCTGGCCTTCCAAGCCAGTCGCGAGGGTTCGATTCCCTTCACCCGCTCCATATAAAGTTGAGGACTGGAGAGGTACCGAAGTGGTCATAACGGGGCGGTCTTGAAAACCGTTAGGGTGCAAGCCCACGTGGGTTCGAATCCCACCCTCTCCGCCAGGTAACGGGGTGTAGCGCAGTTTGGTAGCGCATCTGGTTTGGGACCAGAGGGTCGCGGGTTCAAATCCTGCCACCCCGACCATATAGATTTACATAATTTGTTTGCCCAGATAGCTCAGTCGGTAGAGCAGGGGACTGAAAATCCCCGTGTCGGTGGTTCGATTCCGCCTCTGGGCACCACAGTTATAGTGCAGGGCACGGAGAGTAGAGAAAAAAAGATTAGCTTTTAGCTAATCTTTTTTTTATGGGATTATATCCCTGCTCTTTGTACCCTGCACTCTGTACTATAACTGGTGCCAATGGCATCTTTTTAGTTGTTGGGGGATTCGTAATCCCCCAACCTTATCGCAAGCTCCCTGCTCCATGAACCTTTTACCCTGAACAGAACAAAGAAGCATCAATGGCGCCTTTGTTCTTACCATATACATTAATCAGAAATTATTTTTCTAGATATTTTAACCAACAAATTGGAAAAAGGCAATAATATAATTGTATTAGATATATTAAAAATAGTATGGGCATTTGCTATTTGTCTAGAGGGGAAGTCAGGGCTTAACTGTATGACAAGATAATATAGCTGATCTATTAGAAAATAAAAAATCAGAACACCAAATATGTTAAACATTATATGTATTATGGCAGTTTGTTTACCTATTCTATTAGTGGCTATACTACCCAATAATATTGTTACACAAGTGCCTATATTTTGACCTAATAGAATATATAGGGATGTATGTACATCTATTAAATTACTAGAAGCTAGAATTTGTAACATTGCTATTCCAGTACTACTACTTTGAATTATAGCAGTTATTATAAAACCTAAAAATATTGCTAAAAAATTATTATTACCAACCATATGTATAAGAAAAGTAAATCTTGTTGTAGCTTGAAATGAAGATACTGCTATTTTAATCACATCTATACCTAAAAAAATTAGGCTTAGGCTTATCAAAACTTTAGATATTATTCTATATCGTGTTTTCCGTAATATACAATAGGATATTAAACCTATTGCTATAAATAAATGGGTATTACTAGTAAAGTTAAATGCGATCAGTTGACCTGTTAATGTAGTGCCTATATTAGCTCCCATAATTATAGGAACAGCATTATATATATTTAAAATTCCACTATGAACTAAAGTTATAACAATTAAAGTAGTAGCACTACTGCTTTGAAGGAGTCCAGTTAAGACTGTTCCTACAACTATCCCTAGGAATTTACTTGAAGTGAATTTATTTATTTTATATTTAATCTTAGTATTAACTATACTTTCAAATGATGAAGACATTAATTTTATTCCAGATAGAAAAACTCCTAATCCAACAAATATGTATATTATATGTAATATATAATGATCTTTAAAAAAGTTAAGAGACATACATACCTCCTTAGAAATGTCTATAGATATTAATCTATATGCATTTCTACAAACAATATTAATATTGTGAGAAAATAAAATAAAAAAGTATACGAGCTCAATTTATTGAGTCCGTATACTTTTTCATATCTGCTCTCTGCGCCCTGCACTCTGTACAAATAAAAAGGGCTCTAGAGCCCTTTTTATTTGTCTTTATCTAATTCCACCCTCTGTATAATTATTTCCTGCATTCCAAAGTAAATACTCATTAACTCCAGCATCTTCTAAAGCTTTTATCTGTGCCTCAAGTTCTTTAGGTCCATAGTTTATATATCCCTTAACCCAAGTTGCAGTAAAGTCTTGAATCCACGGTCTTACCACAGCAGGAGTTTTTATATTTTCATTTCTCTCAACAGAATCTAAAGTACATTCATATACAGTTTTATATGGATTGGCATCTGGAATAGGTACTCCATAGGTTCCCCTTGCATAGTGACTAGGATATATCATTGGGGAGATAATGTCTACATAATTACTTATAGCTTCCCAATGTTGACCTATGCCCATATCATCCCTAACGGAAGGAACTAATCCAAATACATCTGCTGATATATATACTCCCATTGGAGATAATTCTTTTCTAGCTTCCTTTAGGAAGTTTTGTATTGCTAGTGCCTTTGATTCATTTAATTTATTTTGGTAATCTAAATGTTTGTCCAATTTACCACCGTTACTTGCAGGGAAACGAACATAATCAAATTGTATTTCATTAAATCCTAATTCAGCAGCTTCTTTAGAT
Source organism: Dethiothermospora halolimnae (assembly GCF_037577855.1). Lineage (NCBI taxonomy): Bacteria > Bacillati > Bacillota > Tissierellia > Tissierellales > Thermohalobacteraceae > Dethiothermospora > Dethiothermospora halolimnae. The sequence continues at coordinate 4,544 of NZ_JBAKFX010000099.1, forward strand.
ACTCCGATAATATACTTCCATAGATCCCTATTATATGGGGTTGTCCATTTAACTTTACTGTTTATAAAGGGCTCACCTGACTTATATCTTATTATTGTATTAGGATGGGTTCTAGCATATTGAGGATCTTTAAAAGAAACAACTCTACCTATAACATAAATATCATTTTCTTTAAGTTTCTTTATAAGTTCCTTTGCATACTCTATATCCCTAGCATGACTGTTTGCCTCAGGAACAATCTCTTCAACCGTTTTACTTTCAAATAACATTTTACCATCATCATCTTTGATATCTATAACAAAAGTATTAATGTTAGTTCTATTGGCAAGGGCAATTAACTCATCTACTTTTTTAGTACTTTGTCCACTTGTTCTTGTTAAGAAAACCCCTTTAGCTTCTACTCTGGGATTATTTTCATATTCCTTAACCTTATCAATCGGTTCAAAGTCAAGACTTTTATCAAAGTTTAAGTAATTATAAGCAGAAGAATTGCTTAAGTCTTCTTTATTTTTAGTAGTATATTTAGCTGAAATATATCTATCTAAATTATCTTGCTTATCTTCTAATTTAATTTGATACCATAAAATATCATGGTTAGGATCTTTTATCTCATCTAAAACTATTACTTCTTGACCCTTAGCCACAGCTCCTAAGACTTTACTATTATCGTAGTCCGGAGTATTTCTAATACTTAATGAACTTAAAGTAACATAGGCTTTAACTACACCGTCTGAAGAATTATTGCTATCTTTTTCAGAGTCTTTGTCTGTTGTTTCATCATTAGTTTTTTCCTCATCTTTTGACTCATCATCAGTATCATTTTTATCTTCTTCGTTTGTTTCATCATTACTTTGTTTCTGCTCTTTATCATCATACACCTCATCTTTAACATTATCATCAGTTGTAACAGTAGCAGGTTGATCACAACCAACGAAGATAGATAAGATCATAAAGGCGGATAAAATTAGTACAATAATTTTTTTCTTCATTAAATGACTCCCTTCTTATTTTTATATGTTTATATAATTGTAAAATACCTTATATTATAAAATTATATGGTATAAGGTGTCGAAATACAATAGTATAGTAGAAAAATATTAATAAAAATTTTTCCATGAGAGGTATAAAAAAATAGAAAGAAATATTATGCCTACAATTTTAGAAAAATTTGCTTTTTATTTTAACAATTATATAATATATAATCTAAATTAGGTATTCGGAAGAAAATAATAAGTCAAAGATGCGACGGATATTTTGTATCAGACAAGGAGGCAGAATTCGTTGATAGTGGACTATAAGCGTGTTCTGCCGACGCAGTATGATGCAAAATAGACTAGCATACTGACTTATTATTTTTTTCCGAATGCCTTAAGTACTTAAAAATATAAACTTTTACGTATTACTATAATGCAAGGTGGTGAGGTTTTGGGTAGAATTCTTAAACTTTTTAAGAAGAAAAATTCAACATTAGAGAAAAGATTAAGAAAAATTAAAAGTGGGGATATTGAGGAGAGGGAAAAATTAATATCTGATTATACCCCTTTTATCATAAAAACAATAACAAAAGTAACCAATAGATATATTGAAACAGAGAATGACGATGAATACAGTATAGGCCTTGGAGCATTTAATGAATCAATTGATAAATATGATTTTAAGAAAGGCAATTTTATAAGTTTTTCTAGTATGATTATTAGAAATAGAATAATCGACTATAAAAGGAAAAATACAGGGAATAATAAAGCTATTTTAATTGATAGAGATGATTATAATAGGGAGATTAATAGTCAATTAAAAACTTCTAGCTTCACTGAAAATTATCATGTAAAGGAACAAATTAATAGATTTGAGAAAGAATTGAAAAAGTTTAATATAAAATTAGATGATTTGATTGAGAGTTCTCCAAAGCACATAGATACGAGATTAAATTCCATAAAAATAGCCAGATTTATATTAGATAATGGGGAAATTAAATCTAAGTTATATAAAAGTAAACAAATGCCAGTAAAAAAAATAACAGAAAGCATAGGCTTTAGTGCTAAAGTTTTAAAGGGAAATAGAAAGTTTATTATAGCTACACTAATCATATTAGATAGCGATTTAGATGTTTTAAAAAATTATGTGTTAGAAGTTGAAAGGAGGGATGACTATGGTATATAGAGGGAAAATTATAAAGGAAAATAAAGGAGAAAATATAGTATTAACAAAGGATTATAGATATATAAAAATTAAGAGAAAAGAAGGGTGTCAGTTGGGAAAAGAAATAATTTTTACCGATGATGATATAATTAGTAGAAATAACAAAAGACATATAAAGTACAGTATTGTTGCTGCCCTAATGATATTTATAATAGGTTCATTTGTATATAATAATATAGTGTCAGAAAACCTAGGAAGTGCCTATGCTATAGTTAGCTTAGATATAAATCCCAGTGTTGAGTTTGAGATAACAGATGATTATATTGTAAAGAATGTTAGTGCCATAAATAAAGAGGGAAATGACTTAATAATAAAAGATATGATAGGAATGGATATAAATAAGGCTATAAATATTAGTATAGAAAAGGCCATTAATGGAAGATATTTAACAAGTACTAATAATATTGTGCTCATATCCAAAGTACAATTGCAAGAAAATGATGATGTTAGCTTTGAAAATAATATTATAAAAAGCATAAAAAGTAATATTAAAGATAAGAATCTGAAAATTATATATATGGAAGGTAATAAAGAAGATTATAGTAATAGAGAAGATAATGATGTGTCTATAGGAAAATATCAGTTGTATAAAAGTGTACTAGGAGATAAAGAAGATATTAGGGAGTTAAAAGGTATGAAAGTGAAGGAAATACTTGAAGTTAAAGAAGAAAGAAGAAAGAAGAAAGAAGAAATAAAAGATGAAAAAAAAGAA